>JAVVFR010000177.1:0-4422 GCA_032250595.1 Bacteroidales bacterium
CTAATACCAAGTCTAAGGTCGGCGCCATAGTTCATAACATAGTTAGGCTTTTTTTCCTGTGGGTAATAATTGAGATATCCTGAAGCGTATGGGAGTATTGATAGGCGTAACGGAGGGGTGATGGCATAAATGCCGGTCAGTTTTCCTGTTTGAGAAAGCCTGCCATCTTTCGACTTATCAATGAAGTGCCATGATGATTGCTGTCGGTATCTTCTTATTTCACGCATCATATTAACATCCCACCGGTGTAACTCTCTGGCAGGAAACCGGATGGCAGACCATGGAATTTTTATCTCCAACGTCCATGAAGAGTCAGTGAAACTTACATCACTGTGCCAAACGGCATCCCATGAAGAGTAATCATTGTCTTTGATTATCTGAATGTCACTTTGCACACCAGCAGCGGTGACGATGAATTTAAAACCATTCTGTCCGTCGTTTGAAGGGCTTAATGCCAGCATAAACCAATCGCTGTTACCAACCTCATCGCGTTGCGACAGGTCGGTATGGATACTATCGGGGCTGCTGTCGAGCATCTCTGCACCCACGTACAACGCATTATCGTCATATGTGAACCATACTTTGGTGTCAAAAGATGGGTTACCTCCATTATTGGGTTCGTATTCGATGAAGTTATCAGCAAAGATACCGGTATCCCAGCAGTGGTCATTTAACACGCCGTCAATCACCGGAGCTTTATCATCCTTGATACGTATAGCCTCAACACTCTTTTGGATAGATTGTGCTACAATAAAATAGCCAGGCATAAGAAAAAACAATCCCAACAACACAACTCTGTTCATTATCAAAAAATTATAAGGTAATACCTATGGGCTGCGCACCTGTTTTAATAGTACAAAGGTAAATAAAAAGAGAAAGTTTGTGTGTTTGTTCGCTATTATTGTTATTTTCGTTTACATAAAATATTTGAACATGGATTTACATGAGTACCAATCAAAAAAATTATTAAAACGTTACGGTGTTCAGATACCGTTGGGTTATTTGGCAATGAACAGCAGTGAGGCTTATAATGCCTCAGTAAGGTTACAGGAAGAGGTTGACAGTGATTATTTTGCCGTAAAGGCACAGGTTCATGCTGGCGGTCGTGGTAAAGGAGGGGGTGTAAAAATAGCAAAGTTGACAGATGAGGTCAGGAAATATGCAGGAGATATCCTGGGGATGATGTTGGTTACACCTCAAACGTCAAAGGAAGGCAAGCTGGTAAGAAAGGTATATATAGAACAAAACATTTATTACAAGGGGCCTCAGGTGCCCAGGGAGTTATATCTTTCATTGTTGTTGGATCGTGCTACAGGCCGGTTGATGTTTATGTATAGCCCAAAAGGAGGGATGAATATTGAACAGGTCGCAGAAGAACATCCGGAGGATATCTTCACGGAATATATCGATCCGGCAGTTGGTTTTCGGCTTTTTCAGGCCCGAAGAATGGCGTATAATTACGGATTGAGTGGTACTGCTCATAAAAATATGGTTAATGCACTGATGGGTATCTACAAAGCTTATTGTGCTATCGATGCTTCCCTTGTGGAGATAAACCCGTTGTTCGTGGCTGCTGATGAGAAGGTATTTGTGGCTGATTCGAAAGTTTCTATCGATAACAACAGCCTCTTTCGCCATCCGGATATTGCTGAATTACGTGATTTTGACGAGGAAGACCCTACTGAAGTAGAAGCATCAGCTTATAGTTTAAATTATGTAAAACTCGATGGTAACGTGGGATGTATGGTTAATGGTGCGGGATTGGCAATGGCAACAATGGATATCATTAAATTATCAGGCGGTGAACCAGCAAACTTCCTTGATGTGGGAGGCTCGGCCAACGCTGAAAGAGTTGAAAAAGGTTTTCGTATTATCCTTCAGGACAAGAATGTAAAAGCCCTGTTGGTAAATATTTTTGGAGGGATTGTTCGTTGTGATAGGGTAGCGCAAGGCATTATTGATGCGTATCATGTTATTGGAGATATCACTGTTCCTATAATAGTCAGATTACAGGGTACCAATGCTGAGGAGGCAAAAGTGCTTATTGACAAATCAGGACTTAAAGTCTTTTCTGCCGTAAAACTTCAGGAAGCTGCTGAATTAGTGGCCCAGGCAATTGACAATGATTAGTCGTCAATGGTATCGAGTTGTTCAAACAAACTGTTTTTGCTAACATACTCAGGGATAATCTTTTTTATTTTCTTAATCACTTCAAAACGATTTGACATACTATTTATGCTGATGATCTCTTCGATGTGGTGTTTTATTTCATTATAATCATATTCCCTGACTTTGGCAATTAGTATTTGTGGGTGTGGGGTCTCAATGGTGTTTTCTTGGTCATTGAGCAGTTCTTCGTACAACTTTTCTCCCGGTCTGAGGCCGGAAAAAACAATTTGAATATCTTTTCCCAGCTCAAGCCCCGACAGTTGAATCATTTTTTTGGCAAGGTCGATGATTTTTATTGATTTTCCCATATCGAAAAGGAATATCTCCCCGCCTTTTCCAATAGTAAATGCTTCGAGTACCAGTTGGCATGCTTCGGGGATGGTCATAAAGTAGCGAGTTACATCAGGATGTGTGATGGTAACCGGCCCGCCATTTTCTATCTGTTTCGTAAATAATGGTATTACAGAGCCATTGGAACCAAGAACATTTCCAAAACGGGTAGTAATAAACCGGGTAGGGGAGGTTTGGTTTAGTGATTGTGTGTATATCTCTGCAAGTCGTTTACTGGCACCCATGACACTAGTGGGGTTGACAGCTTTGTCGGTAGAGATCATAATAAATTTCTCAACACGATGTTTCGCAGCCAGATCAGCAATAATTTTTGTTCCTCCTACATTGGTAAAAACAGCTTCCGCCGGATTGTTTTCCATCATAGGAACATGCTTATATGCAGCAGCGTGGAAGATAATGTCAGGGGAATGTTTTGTAAAAATCTTCTCCAAACGGACGCTGTTGGTGATGTCGCACAAAATTATTTCATAGTGTATCGATTGAAACACCTCTAGCAGTTCTAACTCCAGGTTATAAAGAGGGGTTTCTGCCTGATCGAGAAGGAGAATCTTTGTTGGTTTGTACTTCGACACCTGACGAACCAACTCACCACCGATCGAACCAGCTGCCCCGGTTATCATCACAATTTTTTTGTTGATATCTTTGCTGATATTTACATCATCAATAATGATCTCTTCTCTGCCCAATAGTTCGTCAATACGCACCTTCTTTAACTGATGAAAGCTAAGCTCACCGTTGATCCATCTTGAAACAGGTGGGACGCTCAAAACTTTGGTGTTGTTCTTTAGACAAGCCTCCACAATGCGGTTTTTTTTGTCTTGCTTTAATTTTGGTACAGCGATGATCACCTGATCGATCTGTTGTTGTGTAATCAGCTCTTCCAATTTATCGAAGCCATAAATATCACTACCCTCCAGTTTTTTACGCTGCTTCACCGGGTTTTCATCGATAAAGGCAATAATCTTGTATTTTATACCGAGGTCGCGGTCGAGAGCGCGTTTTGCCATCAGTCCTGTCTCTCCGGCACCAAATATTATCACTTTGTTTTTTAACCCTGAAGTGGTAGTGAGCTCAAGATAGGTTATTTTGACCAGGATACGGAAAGTAGTCATTGCCAATGTGGACGCAATAAAATCGATGATGATAATAGAGTAGGGTATATATAGCAGTTGGCCCGAGAACTTAAAAGATGTGATATTGGTGAGGATATACACGAGACTTATAAAGCTGTTTACAATAAATATCCTGATAACATCCTGTGTGCCGGTATACCTAATAATACCCGCATAAACTTTTGAGATAAGAAACCCAATTCCTTTAACAAGCAGCATAAAGGCAGCTAACTTTGGAAGCGTTTCTAAATATTTTTCAGGAATCTCGAAGTTAAACCTCAGGAGGTATGCCAGCAGTATTGCACAGGCACAGATGAACATATCAATGATAAAGATAAGCCACCGTGGAGTGTTTTGTTTTTGAAACAACATATCAATTCATTATTTGTGAATACCCTTGTTGACAGATGTGTTTGAATCGTTTCTGTTTTGGAACTTCTTTTTATGACTGTTTTTATTTTTTTTTCTGCCGTAGTCTGTTTTTGTGTTTCTCTGATAGTCTCTGTTTGATGATTGCCGGGGTTTATATTCAGGTCCCGGAGGTATACCCGGAGGCAGGGGTAGTTTTCTTACTTCGGTATCAATAAGTTTTTCGATACGGTAAAAGTTGCTAATTTCCTTGTGATTGATAAGGGTGATGGCTACCCCTGTTGATTTAGCACGTGCCGTGCGTCCTACACGATGCACATAATCTTCTGCATCTTGTGGAACATTGTAGTTGATGATAAGATCAATTTTTTCAATATCAATACCTCTCGACATAATATCGGTAGCTACAAGAATTTCAAAA
>JAVVFR010000178.1:0-4378 GCA_032250595.1 Bacteroidales bacterium
ATATTAACTAATGATAATAAGGCTCTTTTGTATATTTTTACTTTTGACACAACGGGTTTTGTGATTATTAGTGGTGATGATGAGGTATATCCTGTTTTAGGGTATTCATTGGAGAATACATTTACGGCAGAAGAGCTGCCGCCTGCTTTACAGGAGTGGTTGAAGAGTTATTTAGATCAGATTGCTTTTATTCGTGCTAACGGCATGACAGGAGGCAGTGATATTTCTGACGCATGGAGTTACTATAGTGCTTCACCGGAAAACATTTCAGGAGCCCTGCAAAAATCCGGCGGGGTATTACCGTTGCTAACCTGCACCTGGAACCAGGATACTTATTACAATGCCCTCTGTCCGGATGATATAAATGGCCCGGGTGGAAAAGCATTGGCCGGTTGTGTTGCCACCGCTATGGGGCAGGTGATGTATTATTACCGATATCCGAAACAAGGGATTGGCTCCCATTCCTATTATAGTTATAACTACGGATACCAGTCTGCAAATTTTGGTAATACTACTTACCATTGGGAGGAGATGGGTAACCAGGCAACATACAGCAACCATCTTGAAATTGCTAAATTGCTTTACCATCTAGGTATTTCAGTAGATATGGATTATAGTCCAACAGGCTCAGGGGCATACAGCTCCAATGCTGCATCGGCACTTAAAGACTATTTTGGCTATCATTACGCTCTGTCGCTTAAGTATAAAAATAATTACTCTGATAATGATTGGAAGGCTTTGTTGAAAAGTAATCTTGATGCAGGACATCCTATGTATTATCATGGATTTGGATCGGGAGGACATGCTTTTAATGTCGATGGGTATCAAAACACAGATTATTTTCACTTCAACTGGGGTTGGGGTGGTATGTACAATGGTTATTTCTATATCAATACCTTGAATCCAGGCACCAGTGATTTCACCAGTGGACAAGGAGCGATTGTAGATTTTTATCCGGGAGGGGTTTATCCGTATGGTTGTTCACCCAATGAAACTATCACCGGCAATAGTGGCACTATTGAAGATGGAAGCGGTCCTGTTGCCGATTATCAAAATAATAATAATTGTTCATGGTTGATAGCACCAACCGGTTTAACAGACTATATTAAGTTGGATCCTATCCGTTTTGAGACGGAGTTGGGCACTGACATTGTTGAAGTCTATGACGGAGGCGATGCAAGTGCAGCGTTGCTCTGCAGTTGGTCGGGAGATACTATACCTCCTGCTGTTCAGTCAACAGGTGATTCTGTGTATATTCGATTTGTTACCAATGCAAGCATACGCAACCGGGGATGGCTGTTATCTTACAAAGCTGTTCCACCTGTATTTTGTACTAATTCACAGGTTTATACCGCTCCAACCGGCACAATATCAGATGGGTCGGGGAATTACAATTATAATAACAATACAAACTGCAAATGGCTTATCCAACCGCCTTATGCTAAAGATATAACAATTTCTTTTACTCAATTCAGTCTGGAGACAAACAAAGATTTTCTTCGTATCTACGATCCTTCAACTCTTCCCAGTACGCTATTGGGTACTTTTACAGGGTATTCACTTCCACCTGATATTACTTCAACCAGTGGCAAAATGTTGATTGTTTTTGTAAGCGATCAAACAAATAGCGAATTGGGCTGGCAGGCAGTATATACCAGTACATTGGATATTGAAGACCAGCAAGCTTCCTTGCTGCGGATTTACCCTGTTCCGGCAAGAGATTACTTGTTCATTGATAACATACCGGAGCATACAGGGAGTTATTCATTTTCTGTTTTGGACTTAACAGGACGGGTATTGAAAACGGTAAGCGATATCACTGACAGAAGTGTCACTATCACTACCAATAATCTGGCAGAGGGGACTTACATCTTACGTTACGGAAATAATAATGGTATTTACCATCGCACTTTCATTATAGGTCATTAAAAGTATGAGAGGAAACACCATAGGGAAGGTTTTTCGGCTAACCACTTTTGGGGAGTCGCATGGAGCTTATATTGGTGGTGTGATTGATGGCTGTCCACCTGGATTAACGATAAACACACAGGAAATCACTGATGATTTAAGACGCAGAAAACCGGAGGCACTGCCGGGTGCTACAAAGCGTCATGAAGAAGATATCGTAAATTTCCTGTCGGGGCATGTCAATATGCAGACTACCGGACAACCGATAGCTTTTATCATTGCTAACGAGGCACATCAGCCGCAAGACTACGAGGCTTTACGGGATGTTTACAGGCCTTCACATGCCGACTATGCATGGGAGAAAAAGTTCGGCATTCATGATTACAGAGGAGGAGGACGTGCTTCGGCGCGTGAAACTGTTGCACGTGTGGTAGGGGGAAGTATTGCAAAGGTGTTGTTATCTGAGCAGAATATAGCTGTTACAGCCTGGATAGAGCAAATAGGTAATATTGCCATGAAAAAATCAACTTCAATCCCACGGCGCACGGAGATATACGGACATGTGTTGCGATGCCCCGATTATCAGGCTGCTGATAAGATGGCGGAATTAATTGCATGTATGGAGAAAGAAGGTGATACTCTAGGTGGTGTGGCTGCGGTGGGAATCACCGGTGTGCCTCCCGGATGGGGAGAGCCGGTTTTTGATAAACTGCAGGCAGAGCTTGGGAAAGCTTTATTAAGTATCCCTTCGGTGAAAGGGGTTGCTTTTGGTAGCGGTTTCGAAGGTGTTGCTATGAGAGGGAGTGAGCATAATGACCTTTTTGTTATCAAAGAAGACAAAGTTTCTACCCAAACCAACTATTCAGGAGGTATACAAGGTGGGGTATCCAATGGTGAGGATATCTTTATCCGAATTGCATTTAAACCGATCTCTTCAATAGCGCAACCACAAAAGAGTATAGATAAGTCGATGAATACTGTTGATATTGATCTCTCGTTGGGCAGGCATGATGTATGTGTTGTTCCTCGTGCATTGCCAATTGTGGAAGCAATGATATCACTTGTTTTGGCAGATATGTTTCTGCGTAACAAAAGCGTAACATAACACTCATATATTACGTTCAAAGGATAGGTTTTTTTATACAGTGTTAATCTGCATGATCTTCATGAAGAGTTTATTACAAATAAAAGTCCATTAAAATATGGCAGGTCTGTGTAACTATGGGTAGATATTTAGTATTATTATGGTTGGGTTTAACACTCTTTACAAATACTCCACTAAAAGGACAGGATTCTTGTTATGTGTCATCGAACCGGCGTGCGATAAAAAAGGTTGAGAAGGCAAAAAAGGCTATTCGTGATGGAAACGGCAATGCAGCCATAGAGTATTTCCATGAGGCTATTGAGATTGACGATGAATATATTGAGCCATATTGGCGTATCGGCAAGATTTACTATCACCGGAAAGACGTAAGAAACACAGAGACATATTTCAATAAAGTGATTGAATTATGTCCTTATTATGATGTATATGTATATTATTATTTAGCACGTATTGCCTATGGACGAGATGATTATGACAAGACTATAGCGTTGCTGGAGATATTTCTGGAAGATCCGGACAAGATAAAGCGGAATGAAGATTATGATAATGCTCTGTTTTTGTTTGATCAGGCAGTTTTTTATCGCCAGGTATATAGCAATAAAGTACCTTTTAATCCACAACGTGTTGAGGGGATATCCACTGATGATGATGAATATCTTGCTATTATTTCGGCAGACAATGACATTGCACTTTTCACGAGAAAAACATCTGTGGAAAAAGGACTTGCTACTTTCGATTTTGGTCCATCCTATGAAGAGAAGTTTATGATAAGTGAACGGTTAAACGGCACTTTTGACCGTGGTATTCCGATGCCGCCACCTTTTAATAGTTTTGGTAACGAAGGAGCTGCTACTATCACCATCGACAATAATGAAATATTCTATACCGTTTGCCAGGATACTGTGATCAATGATCGCATCTATAACAACTGTGATATTTATCATGCAAAAAGAAGATATGGGGTTTGGCAGGAAATCAGTTTGCTCGATACCAATGATATCTCTATGGCGCATAGTTGGGAGTCTCAACCCAGTATTACATCAGATGGGAAGACACTCTATTTTGCCAGTGACCGTGAAGGCGGTTTTGGAGGTGTTGATATCTATTCTGTAAGCAGAGATGAAAAGGGACTATGGGGAAAGCCGATAAATTTAGGGAAGAGGGTTAATACTGCCGGTAACGAGAAGTCGCCGTTCATTCATTCAGACAGCCAGACACTTTATTTCTCTTCAGGGTCCAGAGTGGATTATAAAAACAACTTTTACGAGGGTCATAAAGGACTCGGGGGATATGATATTTTTTATCTGCGACTGAATGAACAGTGGCAAAAACCAAAAAATATAGGTTTCCCTATTAATACAGCAG
>JAVVFR010000179.1:0-4371 GCA_032250595.1 Bacteroidales bacterium
TTTTTTGTTTTACAATAAATTAACTAAATAAATAGCACTAATAATTCTCTTTCGGATAAATATAATCCCACCATTCGGATTCTCCTTTAAGTTTATAATCGAACCAGGCGAGAATCGTTTTTTGCCATGCAATACGTTTTTTATAATCGGTGATATGATGGCCTTGTTTATCAATTTCTATAAGCTCTACGTCTCTGTTGAGCATTTTCAGGGCAACAAACAGCTGCCGGCTCTCCCCCGGAGGCACATTGTCATCAATATTACCATGGAGCAGCAGAAGCGGTGTAGTGATCTTATCAGCATTATGCAGCGGACTCTGATTGACATAGATATCCGGATTGTTCCATGGGAAGTTATTGGCTGTAGCACTAGAGCTGTATGCATATCCCCAAAACCCTTCGCCCCAGTAGCTCGACAGCAAGCTGATGCCTGCATGAGACACGGCAGCAGAAAAGATGTCGGTTTTGGTCAATATCAACTGTGTCATAAAACCACCATAAGAGGCACCGATACACCCAATTTTCGCAGGGTCGATGAAGCTATGTGTTGCACTATACTGCTTAGTAGCATCTATTATTTCATCAGCTACCGTAATACCCCAGTTGTTTACATGCGCTGCGCTGAACTGCTGACCATACCCCGTTGCTCCTGAAGGGTTTAACACAAGAATTACGTACCCTTGCGCTGCAAAAAGGTCTTTTGCATAACGGCCACCGAAACTTAATTTCGTCGGGTTAGTGCCTCCGTAATAGTAAACTATCATAGGGTATTTCTTTCCTGGATCAAAATTGGGTGGAAAGAATACCATACCTTCTATCGTATCACCTGCTTCACTTTTAAAGTGCCAGGGTGTTATCTCTCCAAATGTAATATCAGCAATATCATCTGTGCCCGGTTCTAAAAGCACGGTGCCCTTCTTCGTTTTGGGCGATACCTTGAAAAGATTACCGGGCTGTTGTGCTGAAGTACCCCATGCAATTACAACGGCACCATTGTCAGCTATTGACATGCCTGTGACAACATCAACAGGGGTATTACAGGCAGCTATTTTTTTATCTTTTCCGGATAAAAAATAGATTTTCTGATACCAACGGTCCTCTGCCAGAAAAACAATATCCCCCTTATCGCCAATCCATCGTGCCTGTATGATCTTTGGATCAAAATCCTGCGTGAGCGATACCACTTCGTTGTTCTCAAGAGTATACAAATAGGCCTGGCTGTCATAATCGTTGTGAACATCATGCTCGTGTTGCAGTGCTGCAGCGCCGGTTTTTCCGAACATCACAGGAGAACCGACAACAAGTAACTTTTTCCCGTCGGGTGAATACGATACATAACCGCCATAGCTCTTATCGTACCAAACAGTATCCAACCGATCAGTATCAATATGATAATTAAATAGGTGTCCTTTGGAATAGGGACGCTCTTCAAAATCGGGATAACTCTGTCCGATTAGGATAGAAGAACCGTCTTTTGAAATATCATACAGTGATGAAGTGAGGTTGCCGTGGGTAATTTGAACAGGTATACCAATATCAAAATCAAGTAAGAAGAGCTGAGTACGGTTTCTCCAGTTGGGCCAACGGTCGGGCATATGTTTTATCCGTCGCATGGGATTTTTCTCATCATACTTTTCCTGAACTGATACTATGGCATAGCTTTCATCAGGCGATATCCTAAAAGAGGTCATCTCCTTCACTTTATCACTGACCTGGACACGGGTACCGGAAAACGGATCATACTTGTAAATAATCCCGTCGGCTGCATAATAGATGTGCAGTGATGCGGGTGCCCAAACAGTATTTCTTGCATTCGCAACCGCAAAATCACCAACCGGCTTTCCTGACGACACGTCGAGGATCTGCTTATACGTTTGCCTTGTGTCTTCATCGATCTGTTTATAATAGGAGACTAAAACATAATTTCCATCGAATGAAACAGTGGCTCCACTGATGGTAGTGGCAGAAAGCAGCGTGTTGATATCAAACGGCTTTTTCGATGATGTTGTAACAGCTATATTTCCTGCATCGCTGTTATCCGTGATATATCCTGAAAAGGTTATCGCTTCATCGTCTTGCGTACCATCGAAAACAGTTTTTATAATAAAGGTATGCTTCCCCGGCTCCAATTTTAGTTTATATTCTGTAAATCCATCATCATTTTTTCCTTTACTGTTCATCTTCTCCCCATCGAAGAAAAACACTGTTTCAGCATTGGTATTAACAGCAAAAATAACCTCTGCAAATCGGTTAGCTGTCACATAGCAAGAAAACCAGGTGATAGCCGGACTGGTATCGCTGTAATCCAGAACCAATTGCCCGTCCTCTTCACACGACATCTCTTGCCATTCTATTGCCCCTGGGAAATGAGGGTTGAGTGACAATTGAGCTGCAGGTTTCAGTGATGAAATATCCATTATATCCCTCGACAAAAAGTCTTTCAACTGAAATGTTTTATTGCTGACATCAGGGACATTGGCAAAAACAGGATAGCTGACAACTTGTGGCCCTACGACAAGCCAGTTATCAATAAAAACTGTATCGACAGCCTCTTCCACTTGTCCCTGCAGTGAAAATGCCACTAAAATCACCAGTGAGCAAATTAAAATAATCTGTTTCATAAGACTTGAATTAATTCAATGTAAATTATCATTACCTTGTATACTTCAACATTTTGGCGGTATTTTTTCTGAGATACTCTACCACACTATATTCAATCACCACAACAGTATTCAGTAACATTGAAAGAAAAAGTGCAGCAATATACGGAAAATTTAAGAATTCATAAATCTTAAAGAAATCTGACTTAACAAATGAACCAAAATCGGTAGTAGGTATTGTATGATATTGTGCATTGAAGGGAAATGTTGGCATTGATTTTTTTCTTACTTTCGTAAAACAATTTTTTTACCAAACAGGTAATTGTTGAATTTACAACAAGTTATATGCAACTAAAAGCAATCATAAGAGCATTGGAGCACATTGCACCACTCGCACAACAAGAAGAATATGATAACAGCGGATTGATATACGGCGATAAAGAGACAGAGATTTCATCTGCGCTATTGGCACTGGATGTTTCTGAAGAGGTTATTGATGAAGCCATTCGTAATGGACACAACCTTATCATCAGCCATCATCCATTGATATTCGAGGAGTTTAAACAACTGACCCCCAATAATCGACAAGGGTCGTTACTCATAAAAGCCATTAAACACGACATTGCTCTTTTTGCCTTCCACACCTGTTTCGACAACATACCACATGGTGTAAATTACGCTATCGGAAAACTTTTGGGAATAGAAAGGAAGAAAATATTACTCCCACAAACCGGTCGCCTGAAAAAAATTGTTGTTTTCTGTCCTGATGCCGAGGCAATGTCTGTAAGAGAAGCGATGTTTGATGCGGGTGCCGGGGTGATAGGCAACTATGACCATTGCAGCTTTAATCTTACAGGCAAAGGCACATTCAAAGCATTGGAAGGCACAAATCCATATGTGGGAAAACAAAATGAGTTGCATACAGAGCACGAAGCACGAATTGAAATGATCATGCCCGGTTACATAACAAAAAAAGTAATAGCTGCTATGTTGAAAGTGCATCCTTATGAAGAGGTTGCCTACGATCTTTATCCATTAGACAACGAAGACCTCTATCATGGTGCAGGCATGATTGGCACCCTTCCTTCCCCGATGAAAGAAGATGCATTTTTTAGTATGATAAAAGAGTTGTTTCATCTACCTGTTGTTCGTCATTCAGGATTTATTGAAAAACCTTTATCAACAGTAGCTTGGTGCGGTGGTGCAGGAGCCTTTCTTATTGCTACCGCAAAAAGGGCAAAAGCTGATGTTTTTTTAACCGGTGATATCAAGCATCATCAATTTCAAGAGTCTGAAAAACAAATGATTATAGCAGATATAGGGCATTTTGAAAGTGAAATTCATAGTATTACCCTCTTAAAAGATGAAATCTTAAAAAAAATACCTAATTTTGCATGCTCAATTTCAGCAAAATCAAAAAATGCTGTACATTATTTTTAATATAACAAAATTGCCTTATGAGTAAAGATGTCGTAAAAGAGGAAAAAAACCTGACAATTGAGGAGAAGTTAATTGCATTATTCAGTTTACAACAGATTGATTCGCAGATTGATAAGATACGCATCATTCGTGGTGAACTCCCGTTGGAAGTAGAAGATCTGGAAGATGAAATTGCAGGTTTGGAGACCCGTTTGAGCAAACATGAAGATGATATCGCCCAACTCAATACTATGATCGCTGAAAAAAACAATGCTATTAAGCAGAGTCAGGAGATGATCAAGAAGTATGAAGAGCAGCAAATGAATGTCAGAAACAACCGTGAGTATGACTCA
>JAVVFR010000180.1:0-779 GCA_032250595.1 Bacteroidales bacterium
CTCCTGAAACTTTTTCTTCGGTTTACTGTCAAATATTACAGGAGGTATTTTATGGGTATTGGTTTTCGGTAAGACCAAAGGAATCTCTTCGTTAAACTTCGTTTGAAACTGTCTCTCACGTAAATTGGCCAAATAAACAGAATCATCTTTAAACACTTCTGCATCAAAGGGTTTCGACAGTATGGTAAAATCTTTCGTTTGCTCTATATCCTTTATTTTTAAGGCAATTCTTCGTTGTCCGTCGCTGCTTATAATCCACAATCTATTACCGGCAGAGAGATTAATGGTGCTCCCAATAATATAGATATGTTTCTCATCCGTATGGCTCACTTTTCCGGCAGGAATACCTGTAACCGACGTATCAGCGAGGCTTTTAGAGACATTGCCACCCATAAACCAGGAGGTTTTCTCACGACCCATATCATATCGCAGGAGTTCCTCAGCCTCTTCAATACGCTCAGGATGGTCGATAGCCAAACGGTAGGCACGCCCTGTATTATATACATATTCCGCTGACCGCATGCGCCCTTCAATCTTAAAAGTGGAAACCCCCATCTTTACTAACGCAGGAACCTCTCGAATCAACTGATTGTCTTTTAAATTGAAAAAGTACCCCGAAAATCCATCCACTATATATTTCCTCCGGCAAGGCTGTGTACACAACCCTCTATTGGCTCCCATCCCCCCAAGGTAACTGCTAAATAAACACATACCTGAAAAAGAATAACAGAGTGCTCCATGCACAAACACCTCCAAAGCCAATAGCCGCTGCGAAACAA
>JAVVFR010000180.1:789-4338 GCA_032250595.1 Bacteroidales bacterium
ATCTGCTCTAACTCTGTTTTTGTTAATTCCCGCGATAATATCGCCCGCTCAAAACCCAACTGCGCTGCATACGATACGCCCAGTGAATTGTGAAAACCCATCTGTGTGCTGCTATGAAGTGAAAGCGTTTTATATCCACCTTTTCGTATCAAACGATACATACCGATATCTTGAATGATCAAAGCATCAGGGTTAATAGTATGCAATACATTAAGTAGATCATTAATCTCCTGAATTTCAATATTTTTAACAACTGTATTTAATGTTACAAATATTTTTTTTCCCTGTTGATGAAACAGGTGCACTGCGTTATTGAGGTCAGATAATGAAAAGTTGTCAGCCCTTCCTCTTGCGTTAAATTGTTTTAAACCAAGATATACGGCATCAGCACCACTCTCTAAAGCTGCATGAAGATTCTCTATGTTCCCGGCAGGAAGTAATAGCTCAGGTTTTGTCATATTGTGTTATTTGCACAAAGATAACCTATTTAAACAATCCTACCTGACATTCAAAAAAAGTGGTAATGCATCCTGCTTTTGCGGATGAAAGATGGTCCAACGGTAACCCAACTGCAAATATCGCATTGCACTATACTGAAATTCAGCTGTCTGAAAATCAAAAATTGATGGCTGATAAGTGAACCCGATAAATATATTATTACGAAAATAGTAAGCCAGGTCAGTAAAAAAACCAACAGTATAGCTATATGAGTTATTCCACATATTGTTAGAAAAACCATCACGCATGTAGTAATTGTTTATGCTTAGTCCCAGACGATATTCGATATTGTGAAGAAAACGGCCACCAATACCGGTTTTTAAAAAGGTTGACACAAGAGACTCAAGACGGATCCCTTCCGTGATCGCCGATGAAAATCCTTGCAGCGCACCTACATGAAAATAGACAAATTGATTATTGTTATAAACAAAACTACTACCAAATGAAAATCCTGTTATTCCCCAAAATCCATACTGTTGTGTGCCTTTGTTATACCTTATTATACTTGGTGCCACATATCCGGCTTCCAGGTATGTGGCGCCTTGTTGAAAGGGAAAACCATATTGAACAACATTTTGTGACGCAAAATCAAACCATATCTCTTTTGGATAAGCAAACATTTTTGTGTAAGCAAGGTCGATCAAATATCCAAGACCATATAAAGCAACCGGATTGCCGAATATATAGGTTGGTGATATTGTTCGTTTAAGATCAAAACTGTGTAAAAGCGTATCGTAAGCAATAACTAACGGCAGTGCCCGCCGCGAACGTAACACTTCTATTGTTACAGGTAACGGCAACAATACAGTGTCATCTACCAATATTGCCACGTCAGTCTGCTCAGAGGCAATGGTAATATCAGTAGTGTGGCTGTTAAGCATCATAGAACATGATGATATCACCATACTAACAATAACCAACCCTACAAGCGGTGTAATTTTCCAATTTTTCATCCTATTCCGGTTTTGTAACATTATATAGCATGGTTTTTGTGGAGTAAAAAAATTTTTAAATGTGCTCATCTTTTGGGAAAACAGAAAACAAAACTAAAAAAAAACAACACATTTTAATAGAGTAAAAAAAGTTATGTAGGGTTGCTTTAAATAAAACATGATTATTCGCAGAAATTTTCAGTTATTTGCATCAGAAAATCAATACTGATAAGACATTAATTTAGGAGATATTTTTATGATCAATACAATAAAAGTTTTTTTTATACTGTTTATTATTGTTATAACCAGTACAACATTATTATCTCAAGAGAATAATTCAATTGATAAAACAAGCAATAATCCTTATACCAGCTTATTATGGAAAGTTACAGGAAATAATCTCACCAAACCTTCTTACATATACGCTTCTGTGACGGATATTATGGACTATAACCGTGTTAATTATCATCTTGGAGACACATTTTATCTGGCTATAGAGAAAGCGGATATTATAGCCACTGAGACACATCCTGACTCAACAGAAAAAGTCTTTGCCGACCCATTTTATTTTAACAAACTTGAACAGACTGCCTTTAGGGGATTATATCCTGCAATGTATGAAGGCTTCTCAAATAATGGCAGCAGTTTTTTTACAGATGCTTTTTTCTACAATACAATAAATAGGAATGGATTGATGTATATCCTTAGTAAAAACAGGACAAATATCAACACATCACCCTATAGTGAGCTTGAAGAAGAAAATTATGAAGAGCCTATTGAAGCTTTTGTTTATAAAGCAAGCAGGAAACTTAATAAAAAGCTGGTTGGGATACACAGTTTTGATGATATTTTATACAGGCGGGCAGCGATGATTTACGACTATTTTAGTGAACAACTCGATCTCTCAATAAAAGAAAAGTCACGTGATGATTATGCCAAACGTATGGAGATGCAAGACAAAAGCAATGACTATATACGTCGTGGTGATCTTAGTATGATAGACTCACTTTTCCGTATCATGAACCCCGGCAATGTAATTTACAACGGATTCTATCACCCCAATGCTATTGACTATGCCAACTTCCTCGACTCTTTGATGCCAATAGGTTCTGTATTCGCTGTATTGGTTGCCCAAACTATGACCGGGGAAAATGGAGTGATCAAACTGCTTCAACAAAAGGGGTATCAAGTCAGCCCGGTACAACATTTCATCCAAAAGAATACCAATAAACGTAAAAAACGGATCGAAAAGATCAGGAAAAAAGTTGCCTTTGCTCCCTATGCTCCTAATAGTAAAATTTATACCGTTAACCTACCTAAGGGACTGATTCCTTCCTATATGGTTAAGAATACAAATTTTAACGCTATTGACAATACCAATTCGTGTTTTTATGAAGTCTCCCGGTATATGACTTATATGCCTCTATCATTCAGAACAATCGATGACGTAATGCTGTCTGTGGATTCTCTTATTTATGAATATATTCCCGGAGATATCATTCAAAAAACTGCTATAACAAAAGCGGGTTTCCCGGGATATGACATTACCCATAAAACCAGTGACGGAAACCTGAAGAGGATGCTTTTTGTGGTCACACCGCTCGAAATCCTCTCTTTTAATATTGGTGGTGAGGATAAATACATTAAAAAATCAAAAGCCGGTAATCAGTTTATTAACAGTATCAACCTACATATTGATAATTTCAACGACTGGGTCAACATCTCCCCCTCTTTTGGTGAGTTTACAATAGAAATGCCGGGGTATACTTACGCCGATACCGGATACTATGGAATAAATAATTCATCTGTGGAACTTACCGGTTGGGACAAAAAATCAAATGCCGTATATGGCTTTGCCCGTGAAATGCTGCACGATTTCAGTGTATTGGAAGAGGATACTTTTGAACTGAACTACCTTACCGAACAATTTGCCGAAGCACACCACCTAAAAATTGCCCATCGAGAAATATTTTACTGGGACAACCACCCGGCCATTGATTTTAAACTCTATGAAGAAAAACAAAAAGATACCATTACAGGCAGATTTATCATCAGAGGAGCTAAATATTACCTTTTGTGGACGAATGCGAAAAACAAGGAAGATGTTTACCGCTTTATC
>JAVVFR010000181.1:0-4320 GCA_032250595.1 Bacteroidales bacterium
ATATCGTGCTAACCGCAGTTGTTTCTTAGGTGTGGCATCAGGGTTTATCACTTTCACATAGAGGTCGTGAGAGAATGCAGAAGCACCTGCTACCAGCAAACCGGAGACTGTGGAAAACGCAGCAGAGACACCACCGGCAGCTAAAAAGCCCACCACCAGCGGATTAAGATCACCCAACTGTGCCGTATATACCACGATAGCATCTTTTGCCAAACGGCCTACCTCCGGATTGGCAGAGAGTATCTTGCCGAAGGCTGTATATGCAGGGGCACTCCAATACAGAATACAGATAAAGAAAAGTCCCCAAACGACAGACCATCGTGCATCACGTGATTTTGGTACTACGTAAAAACGTTGAATAACATGGGGCAGACCGGCTGTGCCTATCATCAAACTGAAAGCGATGGCCATCCATTGAAAGAAAGTTTTTCCGGTACCCCAGGGCATGGCAAATTCAGGGGTGGGAACAACAGCATAAGCATGCCCAAAACTATTGGTCAGTGACTCGCCTGTGATCTGGATGCCCTGTACAATATCTGTGACCGCTGCCCCGTAGCCTATTTGTGGCAATACCCAGAAATAGTCAAACTTTATGGTGAGTAGATACAAAGGGATTAGAAAGGATATGATAATAATAATATACTGAATCTGCATATTTTTGGTAACACCAAGCATACCTGAAATCAATGTATAGGTAAGCACTACCGAACCACCAATAATAACAGACCAGGTATAATTGATCCCCATTACCCACTTGAACATCAATCCGATACCTCCAAACTGGCCTACACAATAGGCGATGGAAATTATTATGGCAACAACAGCACCTGCAGCGCGTAATTTGTTTGAGTAATATCGGTCGCCAATAAAATCAGCAGCGGTATATTTTCCATACTTCCGTATCTGCCCGGCCATTAATATGAGTAGCAGTACATAACCTCCTGTCCATCCTACTACATAAGAGAGCCCGTGATAACCGTAACCATACATCAGGGCAGCCATGCCCAGGAATGAGGCAGCACTCATCCAGTTGGATGCGATAGCCATGCCGGATCCTACACGGGAAATCCCACGCCCTGCAGCATAATAGTCGTTTGTGTCTTTTGCCCTGAATAATATTCCTACCAACACAAATAGGGTTAGGATACATATCAATATGATGGCAGGCCCTACCTTAAAACTTCCCTCTAAGGCTAAACCACTTTGGGCTGCTTGTGTGAAGAGAGGGGATAATATTAATATAAAGAGAAATATCTTTTTCATACGTTAAATTTTTTTTTGTTATTAAACGCGCTCTGTTATTATTAATCGGGTGTGCATACGATCGATAACGATGCAGTAAACCCAACAGAGAACAATAAAAATAATTAACAGTAATACTGCCGAATAGAGATAGTGGAAAGGGAATCCTAATACTATGGTATCTGTTAATACAGATTGATTATGTGTTAGATACTCTTTCATAATATGAGGTATTTTTTCCTTTTGATCTCCTGTTAGCACAGCTACTTCTGTGTCAAGCATATGGGGTGCGGTGACACCCTGAACAGCGTTGGCAGGAATATTCAATAATTCACTGATCGTATTTGAAATAGAGGTTTTTACAGTAAGATACGCTTCATCTTCATAGCTGTCGATATTTTCTGCAATACCATACATAAGCTTCAGATTTCTTCTTAGGTTGTCTGCTTCTGCGTCAGATAGTAAGGAGTAGACCAGGGCGTTAAAACCACTCTTGAGGATAGCAGCATCGTTCTCTTCGGCAGCACCCACATGAAAAAAGGTAGGTTTGCATAATGCAGAAAGTAATGTAGCAGCACATGTCTTTATCTCTCCCTGAGATGCTGTTCCTGATGAAACAGGTTCCCATACCGATTCAAAAGTTATTAAAACCGGTTCCGGTGTCGGCTTTTCCAACACCCGTAATAGAATTTGAAAACCAAACACTGCTAATGCCCAGATAGAAACCAGAATGAGTATCAGGTTTCTGTTGAACTTGGCTGAAGGTGTTGTTGGTTTAAAAAAACTGATCCTGTAATCCTTCTCTTGTGCTTCCAAAGTTTTTGAGTTTTGGTTAGTATTATGATTTAATTTACTGGATATTAATAATTTGACGTGTTATTGCTATCTCTGAGTTCGATTATGGTTTTGTTTGCGAGCGTAAATATATAAAACTGTTTGAAAAAAACACATTAGGCTGACATTTATTTAGCAATCTATATTTTTTGCTTTCTTGATAAGGAAATATTTTTAGGTTTTAAAAGGTCTATAAGACTCCGTGTGTTGATTTTTTTAAAGGTTAAGTAAATGGTTTTTATAAGTGGCGATGGCTCTTTCTCTGGCTATTTTATGATCAACGATGGGTTTTATGTACCGGGAAGGGGAATAATCAGGGATCCATTTTTTTATATAAAGGTGTTGAGGGTCAAAGCGTTTTTGTTGCGTAGCCGGATTAAATACTCTGAAATAGGGTGCAGCATCACATCCTGTGCCGGAAGCCCATTGCCAGTTGCCGTTATTGGATGATAACTCATAGTCGAGAAGCTTTTCTGCAAAGTATGTTTCTCCCCACCGCCAGTCGATAAGTAGATCTTTACATAGAAATCCTGCGGTAATCATTCTTATACGATTGTGCATATAACCGGTTTTGTTCAGCTGTTTCATGCCGGCATCCACGATAGGATAGCCGGTTTCGCCACGGCACCATAGTGCAAATTCATCCTGATGGTTGCGCCAGGCCATAGTGTTGTATTTTTTTTGAAAACTTTCGTGCTCAACATGTGGAAAATGAGAAAGTATATGCATGAAGAACTCTCGCCAGATGAGCTCATTTAGAAACACTGGATCGGTTTGTTTTGCTGTTTCAACGATCTCTCTGATACTTACTGTTCCATAACGAAGATGAGGCCCTAAGCGTGTAGTCCCGTCCGGTTCAGGGTTGTCCCTTGCATTTGCATAACCGGCAATATTCTCTGTTTTATATGGCTCTACCCGCAGATGACTCTCTTGAAATCCAAGGGTGTTAAGTGATGGTAACGGATTATTGAACTTGTGGAAGTTATTTGTGGATAGTGCCTGGTTGCCAACGTATGTTAAGAGTTCAGGCATCTGTAATAACCATTGGTTTTTAAAAGGGGTAAATACAGTATAAGGTTTGTTGTCTTTTTTTAGCACCTCACCCGGTGCTGCGATGAGATGATCGTTGAACAGCACCAATTTTGATGCATGTTGCTGTAAGAGGGATTGAATGCTTCTGTCTCTTTTAATGCTATACGGTTCATAGTCAGTATTCGCGAATACCTTATTAATATCGTATTCAGCCAATAAAGAATGCCATATTGCATCAGGTGTCCCCTTTTTGAGGAGTATGGATGATTTGTATATATCAAGCTCCAGGTTAATTGTTTTCAATTGCCGGTAGATAAATGTTATTCGAACATCATCTAATGGCAGCCGCGAAGTAATGTTTTCATCAAAGATAAAGAGGGGGATTACCGGCAGGCCATCAGCTAAAGCTTGTGTAAGGCCGGTGTTGTCATTAAGGCGTAGATCACGGCGAAACCAGAAGAAGTTTACTTTCATAAGAGCTACCGACATCGGGGATATCTGTTGAAAATCTGTTTGATACTGTCAATTTTTGACCGCTGTTACACAAAAGTAACAAATATGATAATTACTTCTTTGAAGTTTATAATAATTTTCTCATATTTGAAACCGCACAAAATGTTATTAACAGAGAGGAGAAATAAAATGAATATTGTACACAAAAAAGAGTATCCGGTACCCTATGAGATAGTACAGGAGAAGCTAAAGGAGACACAGATAGAATCTGTGGGGAAAGCATCGATACGAGAGATAAAGTTGCTGGTCGATAAAATTGAGTCGGCATCAGGGATAAAGTTTATCCGTATGGAGATGGGGATCCCTGGTCTTCCTGCTGCGGATATAGCTGTTGAGGCAGAGATAGCAGCGCTGAAGAAGGGTGTTGCTTCTATTTACCCGGATATTCATGGCATCCCACCGTTAAAGGAGGAGATATCACGATTTGCCAGGAACTTTATGGATATCAATGTGAGTGCCGAGTGTTGTGTCCCTACCGTGGGTTCTATGCAAGGATCATTCGCTGCATTTCTTACAGTAAACCGGCTCTATCCTGAAAAAGATACTACCCTCTTTCTCGATCCGGGGTTCCCGGTGCATAAGCAACAGCTGAAAGTATTAAATCAGAAGTTCGAGGCCTTTGATATATATAACTACCGAGGTGAGATGCTCCGCGCAAAACTGGAGTCGATTCTCAGCAAAGGCAATATATCTTCCATT
>JAVVFR010000182.1:0-4299 GCA_032250595.1 Bacteroidales bacterium
CTGTAGCTGTAAGCATCACAGTATCTCCCTTGCATATTGTAGTTGAGGGAGCAGATATATTAACAATCGGACCAGGTTGAACATGAATAGTAATACTATCCATAACACTACATCCGCCGGGAACACTACCAATAACGTAATAGGTTGTTGTAGTTACAGGTGTAGCAGTAACAATGGGAGAAGTTGGATTCGGCACTCCTTGTAACCATTGGTAATAAACTGCCCCTGCAGCCTGGAGCGTAACCTGTTGTCCGGGACATACATTAACAGCATTGGTCGAAATAGTAAGACTTGGGAACGGATGCAGATAAAAACTTTGTGTAGCAGTATCAGTACCACAATCATTGGTGACCACCAACGTAACCAAATGAAATCCGGGATTACTATAAGTAATTGTCCCCGGGTTAGCAAGCGTAGAGGTAGCAGGAACTCCCCCCGGAAAATACCATTCATAACTAATAATAGGGCTTCCCATATTATTAACCATGGCTTGAGGGGTAAACACTTTTGTTCCACAAGTGTCACTTATTGATGCAATACTTGCCTGTAATACATCCCCAACTACAATAGTAAAGGAAGTATCGACAACACCACACTGGTTTGAAACAAAAAGTTCCACTAAATAAGTTCCAGATGTATCAAAAGTAATAACAGGGTTTTTATCATTGGCTGATGTACCCGCATCGAAATACCATCCTGTAGCCGGTGTTACAGTCCATAGATGATCATGAGAAGAAGTGTCTGTAAACTGAACTGTAAGAGGGGCACAACCTGTTTGAGGAAATGCATGGGCAAGAATGCTTGGTTTATCAAGAACAACAATCGGTGTTGTATCAGCATCCACCGGACATATTGACCCTGCCATAGAAAGAATCACATTATATATACCTGCAGAATCATAAACATGGACCGGTGTCTGAGCCATCGAAGTGGTGGAATCACCAAAATCCCACGTTACCTGACCATTAAGATAACAGTTCCATGTATATCCAGGAATGGACATATTGTAAAAAGGCACACTGTCGCCAACACATACTACTGAATCGAAACTTGGCACAGGTAATCCGGGTTGATAAATCTTTATGTTGGATATAGAAGCCGATGATTGATCACAATTATTCTCAGCAGTTACTGTAAGATTAAATGAGTTACCCGGTTCACTGCATGAGGTATATGTGTATACGTGTGTAATAGTATCATTTATAAAAGGTTGACTGTAATTCCAAACAACTTGACCGGTAGAATCACCAAAATTCCATGTGTAAATAGTACCCGGTGAGTTATATTGATATTGGCTCAATACAAAACTAAATTCCTGTGGAGCACATCCCACGGTACTACCAAGTGAGTTGAGACCAATAGCAGGATTGCTTTGATTATAAGCAATTTGTATCCATGTATGTGTACATCCTGAAACATCATACCCGGTAACTGTAATATAAAAATATCCTAACTGTGTATAGGTATGGGTAAGAGGAAATGAAGCGTTGGTAACGCTTTGCAAAGGTGAAAAATCACCCCAGTTTATAGTATATCCTGTATAGTAAGCAGAATCTGGTGTTCCCAGATCGACATCCAAAACAAAATTTGGATTTTGCGAAGTAGGATTATACTCACAGTTACTAAATGCAGATACAGAGTCCAGGTCGATAAGGGCAGGTGGATGCAATGGCAGGACCAGAATATCAATAGTATCTGTTCCCAAACATCCTACATCATCTGTAACCAGCAAAGTAGCAGTAAAAATTGTGGTGTCGCAGTTTACAACGAAATAATTGTGACTTATACTCAACATACTGCTTGTGGTTCCATCACCAAAATCCCAATGATATGTATAAGGTGCTGTACCTGCAGTAAGGGTTGCCGAAAAATCAACCTGCATCCCATTGATCAATGGAGTTTGAACAATGCCTATTGAAGCGGGAAACGAACATTGTGCGATAGCCTTATGAGGAATGGAAAAAAATAGCAATACTATGAAAAGAAGTGCTTTCCAGGTTACTTTGATGAAATTTTTATTTTTTACTAATATAAAACATAATGCTTCTTGTGATACATTTTTAGGTACCATAACTTTCCTTTATTTTTCCTCAGCTAAATCTCACTGCTCTCTTATATTACTTTTTTTACAAAAAGGTTACCTATTTTATTGCTTTTCTTATAATATTGTTTTTCAATTTATTTATAGGCTTTTATTCAAGTATTAATTAATATGTAAAAACAAATATTAAAAATGTTCATTATGCCAAAAACATCAACAAAGTGTTACAAACACTTATAAAAAAAACTTCCAAAGAGAACTCAACAAATAATATCAATTAGTATATTTACAAAATCAGATTGGATAAAATATTAATACCTTTGTCGAAAACAGAGAAACTGTATGATACCTTTTTCACCCCCCAGGATAGATCAAAAAACCATTGATGCAGTAACATCCGTATTGCAATCGGGTTGGATAACCACCGGCCCTGTCACCAAGACATTTGAAAAGATGATAAGTCATTTTTCAGGAGTAAGTGATACGCTCTGTGTATCATCGGCATCTGCAGGTCTTGAGTTAATACTTCGCTGGTTTGGTGTTGGTCCGGGAGACGAAGTGATTCTACCCGCATATACTTATGCCGCCACAGCAAATGTTGTTTCACATACAGGTGCTAAACCGGTATTGGTTGACAGCAATCCCAACGACTTCAACATAAACATTTCGGCCATAAAAGAACATATCACAAAACGAACCAAAGTAATTATTCCTGTTGATATTGGTGGCATGCCATGTGATTATGACATGATAAACCGTTTAGTTGAAAAAAATGAGGTCAAAGAACTTTTTACCCCCGGAAATGATAATCAAAGGATGTTGCAACGCATTCTTGTCTTATCCGATGCAGCACATTCAATTGGTGCTCAATACAAAGGGAAAATGACCGGTTCTTTGGCAGATATTACCGTATTTTCTTTTCACGCTGTGAAAAACCTCACTACCGCAGAAGGAGGTGCTGTATGCCTGAACCTTCCAACACCGTTCAACAATCATATCATCTATCAACAACTTACGGTTAAGTCGCTTCACGGACAATCGAAAGATGCACTCACAAAAAGCATTGCAGGTAATTGGGAATATGATATTGTTGAACCCGGATTTAAATGCAATATGACAGACATTCAGGCAGCTATGGGTGTAGTTGAACTAAAACGGTATCGCAATGATATGTTGATAAAGCGTAGGTACATCTTTGATCGTTACACAAAAGCATTGCATTCATTCAAATGGGCAGAAACACCCTTTTTTGAAGACGCAATAAGAAAGTCATCATATCATGCCTATTTACTTCGAATAAAAAATTGCAATGAAAAGCAGCGCAATGAAATTATAAACCATATTTTTAAGCTTGGTGTTGCTGTGAATGTGCATTTCAAGCCCCTCCCACTTATGAGTTACTACAAAAGTTGCGGATACGATATTAATGATTATCCTGTTGCATACAAAAACTATAGCAGAGAGGTAAGCTTACCGGTGTGGTACGATTTAAATGACGATCAAATTGACAAGGTGATAAACGCTGTGACCCTTGCGGTTGAAAAAACAATCGGCAAATAATATAGCATATGTTAAAACGTCTGTTTGATATCATCTTCTCCTTTCTTGCTATAATTATCTTATTGCCATTACTCCTACTAATAATGGTATGGATTATAATAGATAGTGGCTGGCCGCCTTTCTATAAACAAATCAGAGTTGGGAAAAATGAGAAATCCTTTACGCTGCTAAAATTTCGCACTATGCATAAAAATGCAGAGAAACGTGGCATGCTAACTATCGGAATGAAAGATACCAGGATAACACCTGCGGGATATTTTCTCAGAAAATACAAACTCGATGAACTCCCCCAGTTATTTAATATTTTTATGGGCACTATGAGTTTCGTTGGTCCAAGACCGGAAGTAAAAAAATATGTTGATCTTTACAATAACGAACAGAAAGAGATATTGCAAGTCAGACCAGGCCTGACAGATTTTGCCTCTATCGAATATTTTGAAGAAAATGCAATACTTGCATCATCAGAAACCCCCGAAAAAGAGTACATTGAAAAAATAATGCCAAAAAAAATCCTGCTCAATAAAAAATATATTCAGCAGAAGAGTCTTGCAACCGATATGAAGATCATTTACAAAACACTGCTTCGTATCATGAAGGGACATCTCCATTAATTACATCTCTTAGCGACTTACTTTTATCGCTTTGTCATTTTTTCCCATTGCAAATAAACAGATACCAACATCGACATCATATGCTAT
>JAVVFR010000183.1:0-4299 GCA_032250595.1 Bacteroidales bacterium
CTTCAATGAAGGAGGTAACATGTGCAGAAGTTTGTTTCGACATTACCATGTGGTCGGCAATGAGTTTCCGCATCCTGTCCATTGGTTCAATGTGATCACCTGATGATTTGCTTATCGATGGTATTACAGGCTGCACAGGCTTATATTTGTCCCTTTTGTCGTGGGAGGCATCGGTGTCTCCGGATTTGGTGCGTTGTGAAAGGTAGGAAAGCAGATCACGCTTTGTTACCCTTCCTTCTTTTCCCGTACCTTTAATATTTGCGAGTTCTTCTGCGGCAATATGTTCCTTTTTTGCAATGTTTTTCACCAGTGGGGAGTAATATCTGTTGTCTTTTGGTGTTGAAACAGGTTCCTTTGCGACTTCTGGAGATGATGGTGTTTCTTCCTTTTGACTTGCAGCAGTAGTTTCTTTCTCCTCAATGATTTCTTCTTTTTGTGTCGTGCCTTCTTCTTCAGATCCACCGGTATCTATTACTGCAATTACTTTCCCTACTGCAACAACTTCTCCCTCATCAAACTTCTTTTCTAAAAGAATACCATCAACAGGAGAGGGTATTTCTGAGTCTACCTTATCGGTGGCAATCTCTAATATTGCATCATCTTCCTGGATTGTATCGCCAACTTGTTTTAACCATTTTGTTATGGTCGCTTCAATGATGCTTTCACCCAACTTGGGCATTACAATTTCAAATTTTGCCATGGTATACTATTATTTTTAACAACTATCTAATCATATCTGAACCTTATACGACAGAAAGATAACAAAATAGCACCAAAAAAGTTAATTTTTTAGCTTTTTATACCTTTGATAACCTGCCAAGCTGTTTGAAGTTTTTGGCCATGATTCGCATATCCATTGTAACACGATATTCACGGGCATAAAGTAAATTAAGACGCTGGGCCACATCATTGGTTCTGAGGTTTGTGTCAACAGCATCTACAGGATGAAGGATGCCAGGGCGTATGCCTGGAAGCTTTTGCGGTGTTATCGATGATTGTGTGTTATCATAACCAACCCACGATTTTTTCCCGGTAAAAACCAACCAGCAGTTTATTAAAAACCCTTTTTTATGCTTTATAAACCAAATAATAATAGGAGAGAACATCAGTAGAAAAACTGCAGATACGATGTCAAGGAAACGCTTATTACGTTTGTTCGAAGGGGCGTTAATGGCATTCACATTATACAAATATAATTCATCAGCAGTGTGAATAGAGTTGGAGCCTATGAGAAAGTGACTCTCAGGTGGTGCAATTTTAAAATCAACATTTTCAGGAAGCCCGGAAGTCATCAGGTCGATAATGTTATTGGCATCAACATCTTTTGAGCAAAAGATTACCTCATTGATACGGTATATATGGATAATATCTTTCAGCTGATTCCACGTGCCGATAACATTGGGATTATCATTATTATCATTCTCATCGTTTATTAATCCAATAAATCCGGTATCAGGATGAGTTTTTCTGACAATATCTGCTACTCTTTCTGCCTCCCGGCTCTTTCCGGCAATGGCAATTCTTTTCGGACTGTCTGTTTTTGTTGAGAAACGTTTCACCCCTGCATAGCTGATCAAGATACGGTAAAAGTAAAGAGATAGTATCGACCAAATAGCTCCCAAAACAATTAATGCACGTGAATAACGCATTGATTCGGGTAAAAGAGCATAACCAATGAGAATAAAAACTGTTCCCAGCGTAATACCCTGAAATACCCGTGAGGTTTTGGCAGGTCTGTCATAAGCCCCGCTAAAATAGAGGGAGATAATCCAAATGATGATATAAGCCGGGAGAAATATCTGAAACAGCTCTTTTGGATATGAGATGCCATCCATGGCCTTAACATGTGTCTCCCAATAATTGGCAATCAACAGAAAACCTGCAAAAATAACGGTTGCATCAATCAATAGGAAAAATATACCGGCCAGAAATCGTTTAAATACAGAAAGCAGCGCCCTGAAAAATATTGCAGTGTTTATGAGTAGCGTGAAGGCTTTGGCGTTTTTATCGGAAAAGTGTTTTTTTGCAAATACTACCATTGCCTTGTAAAATAAATATACATAATTAAGACTGCCTTTCTTTGTGCTCTCTCCTTTGTAATGTATTATTCTTGCACTTGGGAAGTAGTAGTTTTTGTAACCGGCTTTAATAATTCGGTGTGAAAGGTCAATATCTTCACCATACATAAAAAAATCTTCATCAAGTAACCCTGTTTTGTCAAGAGCTTCTTTGCGAAGCATCATACATGCTCCTGAGAGTACATCAACCTGATGGGTTTTGTTTTTATCCAGAAACCCCAAATGATACCGGCCGAAAGTTTTTGAGGTGGGGAATAGTTTCGACAGGCCGAATATCTTGTAAAAAGCTACTGAAGGGGTTGGTAAGCTGCGCTTCGATTCAGGCAAAAACTTTCCTTTTCCATCTACCATCTTAACACCAAGCCCTCCACAGTCACGATGGTTATCCATGAAATCCAGACATTTCTTAAAAGTATCCTCCTCAACAACAGTATCAGGATTAAGCAATAAACAGTATTCCCCTTTTGCAATACGCAATGCCTGATTGTTAGCTTTGCTGTATCCTGTATTCTCTTTGTTACAAAGTAATAAAACATCAGGAAAACGCTTCTTCAACATATCTACACTGCCGTCAACTGAGTTGTTGTCAACAACAATAATCTCGTTTTCAATGCCCCTGCAACTCTTCTCAACAGAAAGCAAACACTGTTCTAAAAAGTGTTCAACATTATAATTAACAATAATAACAGTGAGCCTCATAGTTGATAAATATTTTGTTTTATTGGCAACGAAATACGCTATATTTTAAGGAATAAAACCAATAAAGAACCATAAAAAATCTTATTATTGTTTCAAAATAACAAAATCGAAGTAAAAATAAGAAAAATATGACAGTTGTAATGAATGATTTTCTTCCTGCCATAGCAATTATTTCCTTTTCAAAAAAACCATAGCTGTATGGAACTGTTTAGAAAGAAAAAATAACTTTTTTTTGAAAGATTTGAATTGTATCGTTTTAGAAATAACAAAAAGATAAGATTCATACAGCGATTTGCTAATCATTATAAGATATATGAGAGAAAAGATTATTCAAATATTGGATGCTATTCCGGAAGTCCGGAGTGAGAAGCCTGATGTACGTATAATTAAGTTATTGGTTGAGACAATTCGTCCAAAAAGAATAAAAAATTGTACTGTACCGGTTAATGAGCAATTTGCTTTATTGAATGATATTCTTGAATCAAACAATGAATACAGAGAGCAGTTAAAACAATATATACATCATATATTCCGATATTATGATGCTGTACCATTATATACAGAACTGGGCATTTTGCCGGCAACCGGTTTCTTTCATGGGTTAATTAAAAAGATAAAATACCGGATGTTGCCTGAACTTTATGAGGAGAATGATTTGCGTAAACTGTTGAAGGAGTTGTTTAACAAAAGACGCGATTATCTTTGGATACAGAAAATTGATAAAATACAACTGGATCGTTTTCTTATGCTAACAGAGGTGCTTTGCCGCAATGAAGTTAGAAACCCATGCATGGCAGGTCGCACCGTTTGTTAAGGCATTGATATACAGTCTTGTGTATAGCGGGGCATTTGTAGCTATTTACCTTACTGGTGCAATATTGGCAACAAAATTACCTGCCTACACAGCTACACGTTTAGCTGAATGTATCGATCCGGGATCAAACAATAATGTTACTGCTGATCGGTTTATTGAAACCATCGTAATGCTGTTCCGAAGCCAGTTTGTAGCTTTCGTGGGTAATCTTTTGGCCGCTATTGTTGTTGCTATTGCTATTGCACGACTATGGGTTTTGGCCTTTCCCATGACGATCACCAGCGACTACGGTGCTACTGTATTAGTGAAAGAGATTAATTTGCTGCATACACCAACCATCTTTTTTTCCGCAATAGCCAGCCAATATCTCTTTATTGGTGGACTGGTTACCGGACATTATGAAAATAAATTGTTATTTGCCAGAATCCCTGAACGTATCCGAGCAATTGGTGAAGATGAACGTTTTGGAAGCAAAAAGAGGAATTTTTTGATTTGGCTGTCGAAATATATTGAACATCATATGGGTAAAATCAATGGCAATATAACGATGGGTTTTCTTTTTGGCTTTACTGTTTTAATAGGATATATCTTCGGTTTTTGGCTTGATGTAAGACATATTGCTTTTGCTTCTGCCAACATTGGATTTGCTATTGCGGATAATCCTGAAATCTTTACCACAAAAGTAATCATTGAGAATGCTATAGCACT
>JAVVFR010000184.1:0-4286 GCA_032250595.1 Bacteroidales bacterium
GAGAAAACAGGCATTGCGAACAACGCATCCATTCATCCAACAGCCAAAATTGGCAGTGATGTTTATATAGGTGATTTCGTATTTATTGGTGAAAATGCTATTATTGGCGATAATACAAAAATATATCCTAATGCCAGTGTTGGTGATAATGTACAGATAGGCCATAACACAACTTTATACAGTGGGGTGAATATTTATGCCGATAATGTTATCGGTAATTTTTGCACAATTCATTCCGGTGTTGTGATTGGAGGCGATGGCTTTGGTTTTGCCCCACAAGATGATAATATTTACAAAAAGGTTATTCAGTCGGGAAATGTTGTTATTGAGGATAATGTGGAAATTGGTGCTAACACAACCATTGACAGAGCTACATTGGGTTCTACAATAATCCGTAAAGGTGTAAAACTTGACAATCTTATACAGATTGCCCATAATGTTGAAATTGGGGAGAATACTGTGATTGCTTCTCAAACAGGAATATCCGGGTCTACGCATATCGGTCGAAACTGTATGATTGCAGGGCAGGTTGGTTTTGTTGGCCATATCACTATTGCTGATGAAGTGAAGATTGGTGCTCAATCCGGTATATCCTCAGATATTCTTGAAAAAGGAGCAGTAGTTTTAGGTTCTCCGGCTTTTGAGGTGAATAAATATAAGCGCTCATTTGTTTTGTTTAAGAATTTACCTAAAATAACAGCACGTTTAAATTTTTTAGAAAAACAACTCATTCAGAAAAAGAACGATGAATAAGGGTGTTTTCAAAATAGAATAATTGTCATGCCAGAAAAGCAAAACACTATAAAAGCTCCGGTAACGGTATCCGGCACAGGACTGCATACTGGAAAGAAGGTAGATTTGACATTTCATCCTGCACCTATACATCATGGGTATCGTTTCAAACGCTCTGATCTTGATGGAAGTCCGGTGGTAAAAGCTTTGGTTGATTATGTAGTGGATACTGAAAGAGGCACAACACTGGAGTTTAAAGGCATCCGTATTGCTACCGTTGAACATACCCTGGCTGCATTAGTAGGTCTTGGTATTGACAATGTACTTATTGAGTTGAATTGTGTAGAACCCCCCATAATGGATGGTAGTGCAAAGTATTTTGTTGAAGCACTTCTTGAAGTTGGTATTCAGGAACAGGAAGCGGATCGCGAGTATATTGAGCTTGATAGGGTTATTCAATATAAAAATCAGGAAAAGAAGATAGAGCTAATGGCGATCCCTTATGATCATTTTAAGGTATCAACATTGATCGATTTTGAAAGCCATGTGTTGGGCACACAAAATGCTGTAATGGAGCATATAGATAGATTCAGTGAGGAAATAGCCCCTTCAAGAACATTTGTTTTTCTTCATGAAATGGAGTATCTGCTTGATAATAATTTGATAAAAGGCGGTGATTTAAGCAATGCCATTGTTTTTGTTGAGGATATGGTGTCGGATGAGCAGTTGGCAAGGCTTGCCAAAGTATTCAATAAGCCTGATGTAAAAGTTCTTCAGCAAGGAATTTTAAATAATCTTAAATTACATTTCCCCAACGAACCTGCTCGCCATAAATTGCTGGATGTAATTGGAGACATGGCGTTGGTTGGCAAACCTATTAAAGCGCATATTATTACCAATCGCACAGGTCATGAGGCCAATGTCCAAATGGCAGGATTGATAAAAAACTATGAAAAAGAACTCCATGGTAAAGCGAAGATCCCAAATGTTGATCTCAATGCAACACCGGTGTTCACTATTGAAGATATACAACGGTATTTACCGCATCGTTTTCCGTTTCTGCTGATTGATAAGATTATGGAGATTTCGGACACCTATATAATTGGTGTTAAAAACGTTACAATGAATGAAGCGTTCTTTACCGGACATTTTCCTGATGAACCCGTTATGCCCGGTGTGCTGCAGGTTGAGACTATGGCGCAAACCGGAGGGATGTTTGTTTTAAATAGTGTGCAAAATCCTGAAGATTATGCTACCTATTTGTTACGTCTTGAGGATGTTCGTTTTCGTCAAAAAGTTAAACCCGGTGATACGATAATTATAAGAATAGAACTGATTGAACCTATACGGCGTGGGATATGCTATATGCAAGGCCAGGCCTTCGTAGGTAATAATGTTGTTATGGAAGCCCGTATGATGGCACAAATTGTAAAAAAGGAGATAAAATGAATCAACCCCTCGCATATGTTCACCCCCAGGCAAAAATTGCAGCTAATGTAGTTATTGAACCCTTTGCTACCATTCATAAAAATGTAGAAATTGGTGATGGTACGTGGATAGGCTCAAATGTCACTATAATGGAAGGAGCCCGTATCGGTAAAAATAATCGTATTTTTCCCGGTGCTGTTATCTCAGCTATTCCACAAGATTTGAAATTTGAAGGGGAAGACACTGTGGTAAAAATCGGAGATAATAATACGATTCGTGAGTTTGTTACTATTAACCGTGGTACTAAAGCTAATATAGAGACTACTGTAGGGAACAATAACCTTATTATGGCTTATGCACATATTGCGCATGACTGTGTTATTGGTAATCATACTATCTTAGCCAATTCAGTGACGCTTGCAGGTCATATTATTGTTGATAATTTTGCTATTCTTGGCGGGCTGGTTGCAGTGCATCAGTTTGTTAAAGTGGGGGCACACTCGATGGTAAGCGGTGGGTCATTGGTACGGAAAGACGTGCCTCCTTTTGTGAAAGCTGCGCGTGAGCCTTTGTCATATGTGGGTGTTAACTCTATCGGCCTACGAAGAAGGGGTTTTACTGCTGAGCAAATCAATGAGATACAGGAGATCTACAGGGTATTATATCTTAAAGGGAATAATGTTTCTCAGGCTGTGCGAATCATTGAAGTAGAAATGCCCGCCACAAACGAACGTGACGAAATCCTTTCATTTATTGCTTCTTCCAACAGAGGTATTATGCGGGGGTACTCCAGATCGGGTAATGGATTGTTGTAATTTGTAATAATGCATATTATTCTCGAAAATACCGGCAAACAGTATAACTTCAATTGGGTTTTTAGACATATTGATGTTTGTTTTAACACAGGTTGCAGACATGCTGTTACAGGAATTAACGGCTCCGGTAAATCTACCCTGATGAGAATACTCTCAGGACAGATGATGCCCTCAGAAGGAAGGATTAAATGGCTGGATGATCATAATAATTTAATTCCTGATAATGAACGCTATCATCATTATTCGTTTGTTGCACCATATCTTGAATTGCCGGAAGAGTTTACTATACGTGAGATAATTGCTTTTCACTTTCAATTTAAATCCGTTTTTTCATTGATTCAGATCAATGATATTGTTGGAATGGCTGAAATGGAAAAGGATGTTGAAAAAAAAGTGGCCGATCTCTCTTCAGGTATGAAGCAACGTCTTAAACTCACGCTGGCTATTTTAAGCGACACTCCTGTTTTGTTGCTGGATGAACCCCTTTCAAATCTCGATGCCTATGGAGTGCAATGGTATAAGAGAATGATTTCGCAGTTTACAGCTTCCAGAACTGTTATTACAGCATCAAATCATAATAATGATGAGTGTTATATGCATGTTCATACTTTTAGTTTCTGACAACAGTGTTTTCAGATATGTTTATATTTTTTCCCTTGCCAGGTGTTTTGTGTCTGCATCTCTTTTTCAATAGCAATAATCACCTGGTCGTTCCTGATGAGTCCCCAGCCGGGATTAACAAGATAACGAGGTGGTACTTCGCCGGAAAACCTTTCGACAATAATTTCCGGGTTCAACCTTTCAAGGAATTTGATAAAAAAGGATACATATTCTTCGAAGGTGAAAAATTTAAAATGGGAAGGATCCTGTAAATACATTTGTTCAAAAGTAGTATCCCTGAGTATCTGTAATTGGTGAAATTTCACAGTATTTATAGGCAGTTTAGATATTATAGCAGCTGAATCCAACATCATATCTTCTGTTTCAAAAGGCAGACCGAGGATAAAATGTGCACCGCAATGCAGGCCGTGAGCGTTCGTCATATTAACCGCTTCTACCGCTTCTTCAAAAGTATGCCCACGGTTAATTTTTTTCAACGTATTGTTATAGCATGATTCTATACCATATTCGAGTGCTATGAATTTGGTTTTGGCGATTTCTTGAAAATAGCTGAGTTTCTCTTCATCCACGCAATCGGGCCTGGTTCCAATAACAAGGCCAACAATAGCAGGATGCCGCAGCGCTTCATCGTAAAGCGCTCTTAACCGTTCAACCGGAGCATACGTATTTGAGTAAGCCTGAAAATATGCC
>JAVVFR010000185.1:0-4284 GCA_032250595.1 Bacteroidales bacterium
AATTCGGTTGATCGGATTTAAGCTGCAAAAATTGTAGGGAGAGAGCCATTCTCGTTTTTGTGCCAACGGGTCAACAGAAAAATACCTTCCCAGTTCCCTGTTGTAATATCTGGCGCCATGGTACTCATAACCGGTCTCATCGTCAAACTCATGCCCGGTAAACTGGTACCGCTTCCCTTCGCTGTCACTCTCAAACGCTTTTGACGGCATGATAGCACCATATGGGTAGTGATCCCTGGCGCTGCTTACAGTGCCATCATCGTTGATAACCATACGAATTGTTCCCAGCCAGTCTTTCAGATAATACTTCTTCACCAACGATGAATCAACGATATTAATATAAGCATATCCCTGTTCAATAGCATATTGCTTTGGCACACCGCTGGCATCAAGCACTATTCCATCGAGATAAAACTCTTTATCCGTTGCCGAAGCCTCCTTGGCTATTCGCATTTCAGCACTGTTATAGCGATAACAGAGCACAGGACCGTTGGTTTTACTTATCTGTGCCGGCAAATGACTAAAATGGTCGTAAGTGATATAATCTGTCTGACTCAGTGGATCAGCAGTCAGATCGCCGGTAGCATTGTAACTCAAAGTATGGTTCTCTACAACCTGTCCGGTAATATGCTGCACTGCGATGAGCTTGTTAGCTGCTGGCTCATATCCGTAAAGGTAAGTACTCCCGATACCATTATCATTATTACGAACCAACTTTTCTATGTTGCCATTGTGATAATACCAATAAGCTGCATCAAAGGGTGAGCCGTTATACCAACTCGTGTTAACAGGGTTTTGTGCATATGACCCATTTACTGCAAGCGCATTAAAATTTAGTGTGCAGTTCTCTGTAACCGTAATACCTATTGACTTCAGTAATTTCTCTGTAAATGCAAAGTCATTCAGATGTACCATAGCGTATATCCTTTCAGCATCATTGTAAGGAATATTTCTATCCTGCATGCTTTGTAATGCCTCATCAACAATTGCTTGTTGTTCTTCTTCCGTGAGGTCCGGCCACGAAAAAGTCATATTATTTGCGGTTTCTTCCACAATTATAGTAATTTCATTTAACAGATACACCATTTCCGGTAAAATATTCTCTCCGGCTTCTTCAATAGCGATTAAAAGACTATCCACAAAAAGACTGGCAGAAGCACCGGAAAACATATCACAGAGCAGCATGGCTGTATTTTTATCTTCACCGGATACCACTGCTCTATATACTGCTTCCACGGCAGCCAAATCTATCGACAACACTTCAGCTGCATTGCTGATCTCTGAAATAATAGCTTCTTGTTCATCAACACTGAGCATATTAAATGATGTACCTGCAGCAATCATCTCTTGTTCAATAAGTGCTATAAACCCATCCATTGCCTCTTGCTGCGCATCGGTAAATTCATAACCCAATACGGTAAATTGCTCCCAAATACTGTCAGCATGCTCAATAGCACTGCTCATATCTGATAAAATCACGGGAACACAGGATACCCATGGCAATAATTCATTTTTTACAGCATCATATCCGGCCCATGGATTGTTTTCTGATGACCTTGTTCTCTTGTCGGCGCCAATTAACCGCCCATTATCATCGTAACTATATGCATAGTAATTATCTTTCCATTGATTAACACCTTGTTGAAAAGTAGTATTGTCAAACCAACAGTTACTCCAAAGCTGACCGGTAATATTTCCTCCTGCATTATAATCCAGTTGATACCTGAAACTTTCTGCTACTTGTTCCGTCAGTTGCTGGCGGATGTTATAACGATATGATATTACTTCACCTGTAGTGTCATTAAGGTCGGGATCTAACGATAGATATGCCCGGGCAAGGTTACCCAGTGCATCGAAGCGGTATTTTGCATCAGCAGAGAGCAGGTTTGTTTGATTGGAGGATAGTGCTTCCACAAGTAAGCCGTTTTCATCATAATTATTGTGCCAGGTGAAGTTCAATACAGGATCTGCAGGATGAATATAGGATACTTTCACAGGTTTGGCTTGCCTGTTATATACATTTTCAAAACGATGTTCCCCTTGCAAGCCCGAGAGGTTATAGTATTTAGCGGCAACCAGCCCGTTTTTATCGTAATCAAAAGAAACAGTATCTTCATGTTGTGGCACAGATATACCGTTTTGATTGTATTGAAACCCGGAATGAATAACCTCTGCTGCCAGTTTACCGATACCATTCACTGCATCATCATAAAGAAATAGATTATGACAGGCAGCACCATCACTCACCAAAGGATATTCAAGGTTGTTGATCATCGAAGTGTCGTTAAACATCGTCTGTGCGAACGATTGCAGATTAAGCAGTCCAACTCTTTCTCTCCTGCCCCACCGGTCGTAGCAATAAAATTTAAATTCATCGCCTGCATTTGCTGCTGTAGACAAGGCATTCAGTGCATCTTTAACAAACCGCAACCGCCCGTTTCTGTCGTAACGGTATTGCGTCACTCCTTTATCGGGATGGTCCTCTTCCATCAGCTCACCGGCACTGTTATATGTGTAGGATGTAATGATATTATCTCCATCTGCAGAGCGTACCAGATGACCCATAGCATCATACAGATAGCGTATCAGTATGTGTTGATAATTCGATAAAGAGTCAAATAGTATCGCTCCGTTAGGTTGTTGCACATGCTCATAACCTTTCGGTACATATTCCGCCACCTTCAAGCCCCGTTTATCAATATAAGTTATAAAGACATTGCCAAGTGGATCAGTAAGGCTTGCCTCCATAAGTGCTCCGGCAGGATAGCTATTTCCAAAGATATCAGGCACGCTGGATTGGTTAGCCCTCCGGTTTGTCACTGTCATAACAGCAGGCTCAGTGGCCTGCCCGGGCATTGTAGTTGTTTTAACACGGGCACCCGGCCTGGCATAGTAACTGTATCCCACATAAGGATAGCTGCTATTGCCGTAAATCAGCCTTGCCCGGGCCAAAACAACAGCCGGTGTCAATGCCTTTTCCTTCATATAACTACCGGGAAATGCAATGGTGTTGTAAGTTTTAACAACCCTGCCACAATAGTCATATTCATTAAAATTCTCAATGCGTGTGGTGTTTTTCGATGGCTCATAGCTTGCCACTTGTAATGGTTTCCCAAAACCATCGCTGTAATTTCTCTGTACATGTTTAGTCCCTTGATCATAATAGGTTGTGGTCTCGGTATAGTTATGTGCCACTGCAATATTCTTTGTTGTATACCAACGTTTCTTTCTCAATAGGTTCCCTTTTGCATCGTACCGCATAATCTCCCTTCCCCAGGTATCATACGTTCGTTTTGTAGTATTATCATTGGCATCAGTAGCAGCCACGTTTTTTCCTTTATGGTTAAAGGTGGTATAAGAATACATTGCCCCTTTTGGATAAATCAGTATATCATCGATAAAAGCACAATGCGACCCTGTGTTAGTGTTGTTACTGATCCATATTTCCAGTGAATAGGGTGCCGCATCAGCATCGTTCCCTCCATACGGCATTGTAACGTCAAACTCATACGTATACTTTTCCCAACAAGTATCGGGCAACTGCGGTACATTTTGTTGTAAGTTTTGTATCACTTGTCCATTGTCGTTCTTCACACAGCAATGGATGGTGACTGCTTCATTCACTGCAGGAAGAAGGCTACCCGGAGCTTTTTTTGCCCAAAACGAAGCTATATATTTCATTTGGGCTGCATTCTCTCCATCGAAACCCTTGAGCACCTCTTTTATATCAGGAAGCTCCAGCGTTGTGACAGGAGTTACTGCTACACCCAATTGCGATTGACCACGTAACATATAACTATAATTACCAGTCCGTGCGGCGATATCTGACATACCCTGTTGCTGAGGATTGCCTTGTTGTTCCTTCCATATACCGGGGATCTCCTGCCATACAAACTGATCGGTAGGATACATTTTTATCAACGATAAACTGTTGAGGTCCACTCCTATCTCTGCCGGTAACGGGTCAGCAAAACAGATGCTATAGGTATACTGACCGTAATAGGTATCGATAATCGATTGCTGTATAGGATTGGCACCTTCAGGAATATCATTAACCACCGCAGCGACAGAAGTTTCAAAATAACATTTGTTGAAATCAAAAGCGTTATTGTTGGTATTAACCAAACGTACACGATCACCAATAAGTAAAGAGTCTTCACTGACAAATATCTTGATCTTTTTCCCTTGATAATTAGGTACCGATGACTGGCATGGGGAGATATTGCTGAGCGCCCCCGTATATTGTGTAGCTATAACCGGGAGCGTTTTTATGTCGACCCATAC
>JAVVFR010000186.1:0-4278 GCA_032250595.1 Bacteroidales bacterium
TTTTTGGGCATACAGGGTGAGTAAATCACTGCATTGAAGCGTTCTTTCTTTGCATGACATCAAGACTAATAATAGAATCACTGTGTAAAAGTGTCGTATGTTTAATCTAAAAATTTTTTTACTCATTCTCCTTTTCATACTGAATTTTTTATTAGAGTTTATTTTTTTTATTATGAAGTCTTTTACCATAATCTTCTATCACTGATTCATAATCAGGAATACTCCGGCCACAGCGATTACGGCACCAATTACTTCTTTGACAGTTACTTTTTGTTTAAATACCAGGAAAGAGGGAATGATAATGAGTATCGGCACTATCGACATCAGCGTTGCTGTGACGCCAGCTGTGGAGCGTTGCACGGCAAACAGCGACAGTGAGATACCGAGGAATGGCCCGAAGAATGATCCTATTACCGTACCTGTCATACCTTTTTTATCGCGCAGGGCAGCATGAATTTTTTTCGTTTTGCCCAGCACCAGTGCCATAAGTAAAAATCCTATTGCGGCAGTGAGGATACGTATATGTGTTGCAGCAAACGGGTCATATTGCTCCATGCCGTATTTGCTTAGCACGAATCCTACGGCTTGGCCTGTGGCTCCAATAATAGCAAAGAACAGCCCTTTCATGTTGTAATTAAGACTGAGCCGTTTCCCGCCTCTCGAGACAACTGCTAACGCGATGCCCCCCAACACCAGTGCCATCCCTGCAAACTCTATGGGGGTAAGGACTTCATTGAGCAGGAAGAAACTAATAAGAGCTGTGATGGGTGGCACCAAGGTCATAATAAGCATCGATACGCGGGAGCCGATGATGGCAAAAGCACGGAACAGAAAGTAGTCTCCGATCATCAACCCGATAATCCCCGACACGGGCAGCCATATCCACTGATGCGTACCTGCATCGAGCGGGAGGAACATACCACGGGTTATCAGACTGAAGATGCCGAGGAAGAGAAAGGCAAAGACCAGCCGGAAGAGATTAAGTGATAAGGCACCAATACGTTTAGAGGCGATTTCAAATATGATACCGTTCACCGTAAAACACATTGCCGATGCAAGGGCGGCTATCTCTCCGATGTGCTGCTGCATAGATTATCTCTTATATTGATTGTAATGCACCTTCTCATCGAAGGGTTTTCTGATCTTTTCTCGTTGTTTGTATTCCTCAGGTGGATAGCCTAAAGAGATAAGCATACTCAATCTTTTTTTTCTGGGAATATCCAGCAGATGTTTGACTTTTCTCTCATTGAACCATCCGAGCATACAGGTTCCCAGGCCGAGTTCGGCGGCTTGCAGGCAGAAGTGTGCTGCCGCGATGCCGTTGTCACACATACTGAAGTCACGGTCTTTAATAAGGCTTCCTGCGGTGGTGATAAATTTGGGTTTCTCTATGACCAAAGCAACAATCACCGGTGCTTCAGGGACGAACTTGTTAAATGAGATGATGCTGTCGTAAGTAGCTTCGGCTACTTTTTTTGCCAGACCCGGCTCAGTGACTGCTACAAAAGACCATGGTTGCGAGTTGCTCGCCGAAGGCGCCATGCGGGCTGCCTCCAAACAGGCAGTTAGCTTTGCAGACTCAACAGGCTTGTCGCTGTATCGCCGTACGCTTTGTCGCAGCGTGATAAGTTTACTGAATTCCATAATAAATAATCCCTTTTTGAAGTGCGAAAATAGTAAATCTTATTGAGGAATACCCTTTTTAGAGAAAACCCAATGGCTAATATACCGCTAAATGGAATGCAGCCTGTATCTGTGATGTTAGTCTTGGAGTTACTAACAAAAAAAATAGGTATTGTGATGGATTGTATCCTTTTCTATTTATCCTTAAAGATAAGAGAAAAGATAAACAGTATAACTGCGGATGATGAAAAGATGATTAGCAAAGTGCCGAGTGCTTTTGTCAGGATGTTTTTTACTTCAATAATATCCCATATTGCGAGGATGGCTAAGACGGTGATAAATATGGTCATGATCATTAATACGCCAGCAGCAAATTTTCGCATAAAACTATAAGCTGTATTCTGTTTTTTTTCCATAGCACAAAAATAGCATAGAATAATTTAATTACATATTTTTCAATAATTTTTTTGATGAATAATTTCTGTCGTTGTCTTGCAGTGTATTCTTCGCAATTTTGTTTTTTTAAGCGGGAAAAATAAAATTACCTTTTTAATCCTCCATTTAAAACAACCAATTGGTACCAATATAAAGCCCATTTGTTCCATCTTGTTTATCGGCTGCGATGCCAAAGTTGACAGAAAGCACAAAGTTCTCATTGAGAGCGGCATGCAAACCCAATCCATAGGTAAAGTGCAATTTGTCTTGTTGTTCGTTGAAGTAGTCTGCTTCATTCTCTCCGGCAGGTATCAGTGACCGGTCGACAGCCACCGGATCAAGGATGGTGCCGATATCGGTGAAGGTGTTAAGTGCCAGGTAGAGATTTTGTCTTTTGATCTTAGTCTTCAGGAACTTATACCGGAATTCAATGTTGCTATAGGCAAACCCATCACCGATGACCCTGTTTCTTTTTATCCCTCTGAGTGACTTAGCTCCTCCCAGTCCTTCTGTGATCACCGAAGGGGAGTAGCTCATAAACATATACGACTGCATATAAAACGGTGCGTTGCCATGAATAGTCCCCTGGTAACCGAGACGATATACAAAGGTGAGCCTGTCGGGTATCAGGGTAAAATATTGTCGATGGATAGCTACCAGCTTAGTAAAAGCATTCTCTTTATTACCGAAAAAGCGCGGGGCGGTTACCAGCAATACTTCGCTCCACATCCCTTTCGATGGGTTGGCTTCTATATTACGGGTATCATAAACAACACCTGCTTTCAGGTAGTTGTTCACACCTCCGTCAGCTTCTCTCTCGGGGATAATACCCCAGTCAACATATTTATCGTAGAGTGTGAGGGTGTCGGGTAACAGGTCATCGGAGTCTTTCCCTTTGTTGAGCTGTTCAATATTTACTGTTCCTATTTTGTTGTTGAAATGGGCAACGCCGAAGAGCCATCTCAGTTTCTTACCAATGATTTTACCTTGGAAATCACCTGTCAGCCGCAGCATTTTACGTTCATATCTGTAGTACATTCTCGAGATATATCGCATGGCATCCTGTTCTTCAAAGGCAGCAGAATAGTTGGCTTCTGCACCGTTGAACCCGTAGAAATCGAGTGCTTGTTCTGTCAGATAGCTTGCATCGAGGGTAACCCGAATATCTTTATCCCCGAAGAGCATAGGAGAGTCGTAGAAAAACTGGTTTGTCGCGCTGCCTTTGGTAGTACGGTTCCATTCCAGGTATATCGAATGCATATAGTCGGGGTAGGTGCTGCCGTCGCCAAAGTAGTATAAGTTGATCAGTCCTCCATATTTAAAGCCCAGGTCAGAATCGTATGCAATGGCCGGCAGCACTCCGAAAGTAAAACCGGTCTTTATGCCATCTCCCTTGACAGAGTCTCCGGTTAGCGTGTTTGCTGCTGCCAAAGAATCGTGTTGTGCTGCCGCCGATAAGGAGAGCAACAACGTTAACAATAACAGAAAATGTTTCATCATGTGAAGTGTTTTAATATAATCTCTTTGGTTTCCTAACGTTACTATTTATTTGATTTATGGCGCAATATAGCAAAAATGATGAAATCATCTATGGAGTATTAAGATTCCTTTTTGTCTCTCATTTTTTTATTACTTTTGTGCTTGAAAAACATCAGGATGGTTAAGCAACGCAATAAAAAGACAAAAAAGAGAAACACCGGCAATCAGCTTAAAAGCAATACGTCAGGCAGGCGTAAGGCAGGTAAGAAAAGGGGTGGACTTATCGGGTTTTTAAAGGATGAGCATGTTCATCTGGTTTTTGGGCTTTTTTTGATTCTCTTCTCATTTTTTCTTTTGGTAGCGTTTACTTCTTATCTGAATAGTTACTTTTCTATTGGATCAAACGATGATCTTACCGGCATTGGTTTTCTTAAATATCTCACCGATCGTGATATTGTTGTACACAACTGGACGGGTCGTCTTGGCGCTGCATTATCCTATCTTTTCATCAAGCAGTGGTTTGGTTTTTCCTCCTATATCTTTATTTTTCTTTTCTTTATTTTCGGTGTAAAGTTATTTCTGAAGCACTATCTTGTTAAACCGGCCAGTGCTTTGAAACATAGTTTTTTCTGGCTTGTATGGCTGTCGGTATTGATGGGTTATCTTTTCCCTAACACCGATCTTTCGATTTTTGGAGGCGTTTTTGGAGCGCAGTCTGCTGCCTGGTTAAAGGGTTTATCC
>JAVVFR010000187.1:0-4269 GCA_032250595.1 Bacteroidales bacterium
CTTCATAGCGAACAGCTTTATATTTTGCGACTTTGGAAGCCCACATCGCCGGGTCGTTTCCCAGGTAGTAGTTGTTATAATCATCATATTTATCAATACCAGAAATTACCGGAGATGCGTTACCACCATCAATTTTCACGGTATACGATATAATATCAATAAGATCAGAAGGAGGCGGGTTGGATGCACGATATTCACGTGATTCATTTTTATAGTTCAAATAATTATCAATAGCTACCTGATCCCTGATAACATATTTAAACCCGGTAGTCTCCAGGTAAACATCGGATCCAAAAAGCTCGGTTTTAAACTGTACGTTTTCAGGCCATTGTCCTTTATTCTCAATAAAATGAATTTCGCGGGCATGTAAACTGTCTTTATTATGCATTGCATATCTCTCAACAGATCCATATGAAATATTGTATAGTAACAACAGTGGCAACAGCAAGAACAATAAGTGAGAACGATTAACTTTCATGGCTTCTCCTGTAGTTTAAAACATGTAGACAAAGTTAATACATTATCATGTATTAATCAAACAAATATCATCTCTTTGACAAGACAATCGTGTAAACGTTTAGGTTGGTTCAAAAATTATAAATTAATTCTAAATAGAATATTACTGTTAAATAGTTCTATGAAAAATATGATAATAGACATTATACTAATGAACTATAATTTATTCATCATGATTCATAAACCCTTGCTTATGAAGAGTATTAAGAAAAGCTTTTGAGAAATGCAGATTATCATCTTTTTTATATCTACGTTCCGTAAAAATTTTAGCAAGGTTTTCAAGATTATTCTCTTTAAGGAGTTCTTTAGTCAGTTGCAGATTCTCTTTCTCCAAGTATAGATCATTGATTATCTGTTCATTATAATCGGCATAAGATTCATAATGCACCACAGCTTCCAGGGGAAGGCGGTCGGTAAGGGGAGGTTGTTCATCAGGATAGCCAACAACGAGCGTAGTTACAGGAACAACACCATAAGGCAGATTGAGAAGGTCAATAATTTTATCAGCCTGATAAGTGGTAGTGCCAAGATAACAAATGCCCAGTTCATGGTCTTCTGCAGCAATAGCAGCATTTTGTGCTGCCAGCATAGCGTCAATAGCCGCATTTAGAAACCACAGAAAGTTATCATAACCGGGTTGCGCATCGCGCAGCTTACACCATTTGTTGAACCTGTTAATATCAGCACAAAAAGTAAGTAGAACGGGCGCTTGTAAGACCATATCTTGTCCGAAATGAATTGTATGCATAGCTTTGCGCTTCTCTTCATCTTTGGTAACAACAATACTGTATAATTGCATATTACCTGTTGTGGAGGCTCTTGTTGCCGTTTTTAAAATGTTTTGCAGCACCGGCTCACTCACTGGAGTGCTTTTGTATTTACGAATAGAGCGGTGATCGAGCATTGTCTTCAGTGTTTCCATATTGCATCATTTAAAACACAAAGGTAAGAGAAATTACAAAAACCGGGCACATAACTTTATGATTTGAACAAAGTATTCGTTATTTTTGAAAACTTTTACAGCCCGAATGCGTCGTATATTTATTAAATTCTAATATGTCAGGCATAACAAAACAATTTTTTTCATCTGTACTCACCTTTTTGTTGCTTACAAGCATCGCAATGTCAGTTGATGCTCAGGAGAAACGCGACAGCACTTTTTTTATCGGAGGAAGAGTATTTGATAAAAACACCGGACACTCATTAACCTATGCACATATTATCAACCTCAATCTGAACACAGCAACTGTATCCAACAGGCAAGGTTTTTTTATACTGGAAGCATCCGCTTACGACACACTTTATATTTCTCATATTGGTTATAAGAAACGATTGTTTTATACCAAGAGTAAATCCGACAGTTTTTTTCTTTACAGCATACCTTTATTTACTGACACTTTCATGCTAAAGCCATACAATGTTTTTGGAGCAACGCCACTGGCACAGTTTCGCAGCAATTTTATAAGTCACAGGCTTCCCAAAGACACGATTAACCCCGCATTTACCAGGTTTGTTGAAGAAGAGAATCATTTTACTACCTTGGAAACTTCTATCGTTTTACCCGGACCGGTAACGATGTTATACAATCACTTTAACCGAAGTGCCAGGCTCAAAAGAAAATTAGAGCAAAACAGAGCACAATACTACGATAACCTCCCGGAAGAAGAGAGGCAGAAGGTGATTTTTTATGATGAAGAAGAGTGACAACGCTATTTATCTGCTCAGAACCAGTGCTCCCTTATTGTTTGTATTCCAGATTGATATTTTATCAGCCGCTGTTTCCCAGGCTCTCGTCGTATAGTATGCATTTGAACCATCAATGATTACTGTTGCCCCTGGAAAAGCATTTACAATATCAGCTATTTCCACCTTTGGGTTATTGTGGAGTATGACAAAATGAGGATCAGCTTTCTCAGCAATAGCAACAGAGCGACAAGATCTTCCCAGTAAGAGCATATCAACATCATTGATTTGTATGGATAGCGGTAGATTCTCTTCTAAAATCCGGGTTAACGCTACTTCTGTCACAGCGTTTTTATCAACACCGGCAGCACGCCGAAATCCCGACACAGCATACTCCAGTTGCTTTGGCTCTGTCACTCCCAAAGATATTGAAATAACGGAATTTCCTTTTACTGCATCTATTACCGTTGCTTTGTTTATATGATAAATAATTACAGTATCGTTAGCATTGCGTTGTACCATATGAAGCATAAATGTAGCCATCAATAAGTTTACTCCTACAAGTAATCCGATAAACCACTGCTTGCTCTTGCTGAAAGCAAAACCGCTAAAGACTATGACAACACAATACAAGAATATCACAGAAATTGGTGTAAGATACAGATCTTTGGCGGAGGCATAGGGTAGCTTCTCAACCAGTTCAACGGAGAAGTTCAGCAATGTTAACCCCGCATCAAAGAGTCGGGAGACTATTTCAAACAACAGATTTGAAGCAGGAATAATCAGAAATGCCAGACCAATATAAAGCAAAATACCTGTCAAAGGTATCACCATCAGGTTGGTGATTAAAAAATAGTTGGGGAATTGGTGAAAATAGAATACAGCCAACGGAGCTGTAAATAGTTGTGCCACAAAAGAAACGATCAGCAGGCCGCGAACTTTTTGCAATATTTTTGCTTCGGGGTTCCATATTGAAGCCAGTGGTTTATGGAGTATGACGATACCAGTAACGGCAAGATAAGATAGCTGAAATCCCGGATTAAATAACCAAAAAGGGTTTATAACCAACAATAGAAATGCAGAAGCGGCAACGGCATTAATAACATGCTGTTTTCTTCCAAAAGCCTGTCCGGTCAATACAAATGAGAACATCACGCTTGCTCTTGTCACACTGGGACTCATTCCGGTGATGAGGGCAAAAAACCAGATCAACAGAAAAGTAGACATATAATACAGCACCTGCCCTTTTCGGTAACGCTTCAATGGTTTCAGCAGCGATGAGCCCAGCAAGAAAACAATCCCCACATGCAGCCCGGAAACGCACAGGATATGAACAGCTCCTGCAGCAGCAAACCTTTGTTGCTGTAACGGGTCAAGATCATCTTTAAAACCGAGCAGTATTGCCAGTGCAATAGCTCTGTTCTGTTCGTGTAACGAGGTGTTTCTGACTTTTGCAATAAGGCTATTACGCAACCATAGGATCATATTCACAGGAAACGCTCGATTGATTTTGCCCGATCTGATATAACTGCCAGGTATTAAATAAATCTGATGAGTGATACCTTTTCGGTACATAAACGATCTGTAATCAAAAGACTCCGGGTTAGCAGACGGCTTAATAGGGTTTAGATATCCTTTCATCCATATTTTATCTCCGGCGGCGAGCTGCTCTGCTGCAGCATCCTTCTGAAAATAACAGAGCACACTGCCCATCACGGGAACATTTTCATCATTATGAGAAGAAACCATTTCAAGAGCAATCTCTACCTTATAAGAGTTGGCAGTCTCTATGGGATGATCATTCAGACTGCCCAACAACACCACCTTTGCAGAGTCATTGACATGATGTAAATAATGGCTTTCCCAATTAACGGTATCCTTATAAAAACCAAGTGCCATACCCATAACCATCATAAAACAGGTAATTAACACCCCCGGTATCCAACGTAGAGCATAAGAAATGATATTTTTCCTGAAAATAATCAAGAGGTATCCGGCAAAGATGATGGCCAACATACCCTTAATGATACCGGGATAATCATTGCATCGACTGTGCAGTATTATTCCCGC
>JAVVFR010000188.1:0-4254 GCA_032250595.1 Bacteroidales bacterium
GTAAAGAGAGCAATGCCTCCGCCATCTGGATTAAGGAAGACATATTCACCGGCTGATGTTCTTTCAGGGTCATCGAAACGGGTAAATTCACAAGTAGCTGTTACAAAAAGAGGCATGTTATTGGTATTGTCCCATTTTTTAATATCGTCAACACCCAATACTCGCTCATGCGCCCATCCCAACTCACCGCCATGGCCGGTATAATTCATGATCAACGTGCCGCGGCCTACAATGTCATTTATCGCTTTGTTGGCCTCAGGGTATCGTTGTCCTCCGGGTGTCGATTCCTGCAGATAAGCATCCAGGTATATTTTATGGATATTATAAACGCGGTGTGTAGTATCGATATATTTTGAAAGCATCTCTGCATCAGAGAGATGTAGGTTGCCGTCTTCGTCATCGGCCACCAGACAGATGCGGTTACGCCAGTCCGACATCCTTTTCACCCCTAACGAACTATTGCAAGCCCCTGTGTTATTGAGTGAGTTATCTCCTATCATGTAACGTTCAATCTTATCTGTCATCTGCGCTGCCTGCTCTTCTGTTTGTACTGGAAAACGACCGATGCCGATGTCAAGTGCTCCACCACCATTGACCCCTTCATGATCATCCAGCAATCCGTAGTAGTCATCCGTTACATATGAATATATTGGGTGCAGACTTTCTCCTGACTGATAAGTAGGGATATAGTTGGTGTTTTTGTCAATTCTGTTTTTGTTGTCATAAGAGCCGTCACCTAATAGCAACAGATATTTCGGTAACGCTTCCGGAGTAGTGGCTTTATCATACAGCATCTTCATAAAATCACGTATTGCTGTAGGATCTTGTTTGCCGGATGAAAACTCGTTATAGATCTGTTCAGGATAGAGGATGACTGTTTTCAATGAGTTATTTGTACTATGAAGTTTCTCTAACCGCCTGGCACTATTTATGAATTTAGGATGTGTAAGTATCACGTAATCAATGTTGCTTAGTCCACGTACATTTTGATTAGTGATTTTTTCGTTATTTAAAATACTATAACCTTTGTTGATATCAAAAGCAACAAACTGGCGCAACCGTGAAGCATCGGACGAGAAAGAAAGCGTAGTGCCCGACAGGGTTGCATTCACCTTTTCGGGATGAAACGGGTTGGTAATATCCCATATTACTGTGGATACATTAGCGTTTTGCAGTTGATAAGACACTACGAGGCCCGGGGCTATGGTGTCGGCATTACGGAACATCATCTGGTTTCCGGTCATTGTCAAGGTTCTTCTTGTGTTTAATTCAAGATAGTCGAGCCACCCAACAGAAGAGGATTGAGGTTTGTTGTAGGTCACCTGAACAGAGAGATTTGCCTGAGTAAGGGGTGTTGAGAAAGCTTTGGTGGATTGGTAAGCATAAATAGAGTTGTAGCTGGTGGCACTGATACTTTGGATAGAAATAGTGGTGTTGGCACTCCCTGCAGTGATAGTAAAATAACTGGAGCTTATAGATCTTGCTGCCACGTTTGCATTTACCCTGACATTGGCTCCCGGTTCAGGATTTGGAAAAGAGAAATCAAAACGGTAACTGGTTTTTAGGTCAAACTCTTCACCGTACCAGTTTTTCCCTGACTTTATCAGGTTCAAAGAGTCGTTATGATGAACGGCGTAATCACTAAAACCTGTAACAGTTAAGGATGGTGGTGATGAAGGAGCTGTTTGGATAGCTATACGTGCTCCGGGATTTGATGATTGAGTAATATAGTAGTAGTTGTAATCTTCATAAATGTTTTTAACAAAAGAAAACCGGCGGTTGATAGAGTCGAATTTCCATTCATCGGCACTTTCGCCATAGAAAGAGATATAATCGCCACTGTTTATTGTTCCGTCAGGATCATACACAGAAATGGGTATCTCTTGTAATCCATCAGGGCGGTTTTCTCCTGCTTTTTCAGGGAGCATACCCCCGCCCATACCATAGAGTGCTATTTCTGAGGAAGGAATGCCGGCGAATCCCATTTCACTGAGCTCTTGATACCCAATTTTATAAATTCCACTTTCAGACACTTTAATTTTTGTCCATGTGCCAACGGAGAGCAGGGATGCAGACCGGAAACTTTTTGGTGATGCAGGTTTTAATACGTCACTGCCCGAATGTTTATAAGATACTGATATATCAAATGCTTCAAGCCGTTCGTAGGAAGTCCCGACCTTTCGTATAGGAGTTACATATATTTTGGTATAGGTTACTTTCCTGACACTGCTCCGGTGTTTTTCTACAGCATAATCTTCTGTAATGCCGGGAAGTTCTGATGCCAGCCGATGCGATTGCTGATCCAATGTTGATACTTTTGTTGGGGTAATTGTAACGATAATATCTTTCGGTAACGACGCTTCATCTGTCAGCATAAACCATACAGGGGTGAGATATTCAAACGGATAGACAGCTTCAGAGAAAAAAAGTGCTGTTATGGTTTCATGTTCACTGATTTCAACGGACCTGGGAGATTGCCAGGAGAGCGCTATATGATGCTGTTCCTGTTGTTGCCCAAAGATATTTGATGTGTTCAATACCAGACATGTAAATAGTAAAAAGTGAATAAAATAATTTTTTGATCTTTTCATAGCTCATGAATGGATTTCTATAAAAAAACAGGTAATGGTTTTCTTTTTGATGTCACCTGTCTGTTGTTGCCGATACAATTAACAATTATTTTTTTAAAATATTGCATTAATGAACCAAAAATCGATATAAAAAGAAATATCAAATTTGAAGGTTACCTCTTTACCTATATATTAATTAACAAATTATAGGCAAAATGTTTAAAATTTGACACATTTTTATTAAATAAAATCGAAAAAAAGCAAAAAATATGTAACTTTCGTTTTCTGTAAAGGTATAAAAATAGTATTGCGTATTGTTGGTTTACAAGAAATACAATATTAACAAGGTTTTGCAGTTTTTATACGAGGTTATCATGTATTGCAGAATATTTTATAAATATGTTTAGGTTTTAAAAAAATATTTGTATTATTGTGAACTAATTTTTATGCATAATTTCTTTACCTTAATATAATGATAAAGCGATACATATTATTCTTGTTTATTGTAGGAGGATTGTCAGGATTGCATATAAACAGCAACCGGCTAAATGCTCAGGATCCGCATTTTTCACAGTTCTATGCAAACCCATTATACCTTAACCCTGCTTTTGCGGGGACTAATGTATGTCCGAGGGTTATTATGAACTACCGGAATCAGTGGACCACTATACCCGGTGCATTTGTTACTTACAATGCCGGCTATGACCAATATTTTCAAAAGATTCAGGGAGGTATTGGCGCCATTGTTATGTCTGATCGTGCCGGTGAAGGTGCTTTGACATATACCAGTGCGGGGTTGATGTATGCCTACCACCTGCCTGTGGGCAGAGCACACAATATTAATTTTTCTTTGCAAGGGACGTATTATAACAAAACACTTGACTGGGATAAATTGACCTTTGGTGATATGATTGATGCTAAAGAGGGGTTTATCTATCAAACAAATGATTCACGTCCTTCTGAATTTGTCAGTTATGTTGACTTTTCTGCCGGCATGCTTTATTATACGGAGAATTTTTATGCCGGTTTTGCAGCGCATCACCTTGCAGAACCGGAGAACTCACTTTATGGAGGGATGGGTTCTTCAGAAGTGCATTATAGAAAATATACTGCCCATGCCGGTTTAAGGATTCCGCTGACACCATCCGGTCGATTCAGAGCTGAAGAAGACCCTTATCTTTTTCCTGCTATTATTTATATGCAACAGCATACCTTTCACCAAATGAACCTTGGCTTGTATTTCCAAAAAACACCTATCGTGGTGGGAGCATGGTTTAGGAATTTTATTAAAGACCCGGCCGGCGGTGGTATGTATGATGCTGTAATTGTACTTGTGGGTTTTGAATACCAAAAGTTTAAAGTAGGATATTCTTATGATATGACAATATCACAATTGGGCAATGCTTCCGGTGGCGCTCATGAGTTCTCTTTTACACTTAAATTTGAGTGCCCAAGAAAACCACCCAAGTATAAGAGAATAAAATGCCCTGCTTTTTAGTTATATATTGTGTAAATGATGAAATTAATATAGTTAAAAAATAAAATACCATGATGAGATCTGTGAAATTACTTACAGGAATTGTATTAATGATGACAGCTGTGGCGCTGCTTTCATCATGTAAAAAAGAGGTTTCTCCAACCACTGGTTGGAGATATAACGATTCTGAATCCGGCGGTTTCGAAA
>JAVVFR010000189.1:0-4213 GCA_032250595.1 Bacteroidales bacterium
GCTACTACAGTGGATAAAACGGTTTGAAGAGAATAAAAAAGCAGCGGCATTTGACTTTTGGTACGAAATACATAAAGGCATCAATGAAACACTGTTGGAATTATAAATTTCGGAGTTACTGCTATCAAAAGCCATAACCAATTTTAAACCCAATGGTAGCACTTGGGATAAAATAGAAATAGCCATCATTGCTGCTGCCTTCTGTATCAACATCTACATTATCTCCAAAATCGGCTTTCTTTTGTAAAAACCTAAAGCCAAAGCCAATAAAATAATCGAAGATAATATTATTGTTGATCTGTTTCAAACGGCCATATTTAAAGTGTATACCTCCGGTATTCTTCAGCAAATCATACTCCATATATTTCCAGAAAGCCCCATTAGCCACTGAGCGCCATCTTTTTTCAAGGAAAGTACGCGAACGGTAAAACGCTTCCAGGCTCATATAGGGCTCTTCGCGGGAAATTTTGTTGTATGCCTCCGGTATATAATACTTTACTTCAGTCCTGACACGCCAGCCATACTTGTGATAGATATCATCCCAAAAGAAAGGCCCTTCATATCCGGGGATAAATGCTATATCATGCTGCATTGTCCATGGTGTGTATCTCTTCAAAGGATACTCAATTCCGAACTGTATGGCCGTTGTTGGCAACTCCAACAAACCTGTTGGAGAGAATTTAATTATTGTATGATGATGTGGCAGGGCAGTAAGGGTATCATCTTGTGCATGACTTTTGGTGCTATTGATCAAAAAGAAAAAAAGCAACAAAGCAATAATGGTTTTTATCATAATCTTATTAGTCTTTCTGAATAACGGATAACAATTTAAGCGAATCGAGATCGGAATAATCGTACTGGTATAATCCGTCCGGGCCGGTAACGATCAGCACATCGTTATGTGGAATGACATCATATGCTTTAACATTACTAAACCGTTTCACAGTTTTCATATCCAACGGGTCCACAACATTATATACTCCCAGCCCATAATTTCCATGACAGATAAAGAGCACACTATCGTCAATCCCGAGACCCCAGGGTTCATCCATAAAGTATGTTTTTACCAGATGCGGGTTGTTGATATCAGCGATGTTGAGAATGTCGAGTTGATTGCTCGTCATCCCCACATGGCAATCGCCCCCACTACGGAGGGTAACATAAGCATAGTCGCCTTCGGCCACCACCGGATCACAGCTCATCACATGGGCAAACTGAGTGACATACTGGGGGTTGGCACAATCAACCAGGTCGTAAATATACATACCGGTATTAGAACCAATTAACAGATAATCTTTAAAAGGGAAAATCGTCTCTATACCAAAGCCGATGTTTACCGTTCTAACAAAAACCGGTTTGGATGGATTGGCGATGTCAAAAACATTAAGATTCTGATCATCAACAATAAACAGATGGCTACAAGCAATGGTAAATCTCGCTAATGACCCCCCTTTACCTTCACCGGGACTTTTTCCTATATCGAAAGATGTGCCATCTTCTTTTGAACAACCGGTCACTATCACAATTGTTGCGATAAGGAGCAGGGCTGTTTTTGCGTATTTATAAATTATCGATAACATTTCGGATTTTTTAAAGTTGTTAATACCCAATCGACCACAACACCATGCGTAGTGTCGACACATTCAAAATATTGCCCGGAGGCAGCTGCAGGATAAAGCTGGTTTAATATCGGAATAGCACCTTTCACTCTATGAACAAAGGTGATATTTTGCATATCAGAGATATCGAAGACCACCAGGTCATTTACATTGTCGGCATATAGATTGCCGGCTCTCACCGCCATATCATGATTTCCGGGGATGTTGACAAAAGCTTTCTTTTGAGGATTTGAAGGGTCGGTATTATCAAAGATATGGATACCTTTTCCTGTTTCACCCAGAAACAACCATCCACCATAAATATAAATTTTACCCGGTTGCTCCAGGGCTTGCGGAGTGGTTGCAAAAACATTCTCCGCCTCCGCCATGGCCATATATACAGGTTTATAACCTGTTACATCATCAGGAGGATAATCGATAAAATTACTGTCGCATCCTGCAAAAATCATCATTACAGGAAACAGTAAAAACCATAATTGTCGCTTCGTTATATACATATTTCTGTTTTTTTTGTGCATGTCATAGTGATATTACTATCTTTTCTGGTACAATATTTTATCATTTACACAAAAGTAACATCTTAAAATGAGAAAGACACATTGATTTTTTAATTCTCTATTCCATAATATTTGATGAGAAGATAAATACCATAAAAAAAAGGTTGCGCATATAACAAAATAAACCATAATTTTTTTAGGTTTGTTGCAAAATAGAAAACAAACTCACCGACAATAATATTAACGAGATAAAAAAACATTTATCTACAATCATTTTACCTGAGATGAAACCAAAAAAAGAGCTCTATCCTGCCATTATTTCCTTAATACTAATGTTGGGAGGGGTAGTGTATATACTTTTCCACCAATTGGGGCATCTTCCTTTATTCCCGTGGGATGAGTCACGGCTGGCGGTCAACAGTTATGAGATGTACCGTGAAGGATTTTCATTGGTCCCAACATTTTTCTATCAGCCGGATATGTGGAACACCAAACCACCATTATTGATTTGGATACAGACGGGCATGTTTCATATGCTGGGACCTACCGAGCTGGCATTACGCATCCCTTCGGCACTCTCGGGGGTAATTATATGTTTGCTGATATGGCACTATGTCCGTCGATCTACAGGATCACTCATTGCAGCAACATTTTCAGGGATTATCCCTGTGACCATACCCGGGTTTTTTTACTTCCACACCTGTCGTCACGGCGACTATGATGCACTCCTCACCCTGCTGCTGGTTGCTGCTGCATTAACATTTTTCACTTATACACAACACCAAAACAAAAGAGGCCTGTTTTTCACCTTTGTATTTATCACCCTTGCTACACTTACCAAGAGCATTGTCGGGCTGCTTATTGTACCAGCACTTATAATATGGGCATTAATGGAGCAACAGCTTATCACTATTCTATTCAGGAAGCAGTTTTGGTTAGGGTTTCTATTCTTCCTATTGGTAACCGCTGCCTACTATTTGGGGCGCGAGCTTATCAATCCGGGTTATCTGAACGCGGTGAATCTCAATGAGCTCAGTGGCCGGTATTTCGAAACCATCGAAGGCCACCGTGGAGGGTTCTGGTTCTTTTTGAACAACATGGCAACCTTCCAGTCACCTTATTGGATATGGGTTGTCGGCGGATTATCAATTCCGGGGCTGTTGTCGAAAGAGAGAAAAGTAATGAAGATCACTGCTTTCAGCATGGTAAGTATTATAGTATATCTTTTTGTGATCAGCATCTCCAAAACAAAACTTATATGGTATACCTTGCCGGTGTTCCCCTTTATGGCCATTACTGCCGGCACCGGGTTATATTCTATATGGCACTTTATCAAAGAGAAGATATTGCCAAAGAGATCGTTGCTTGCTTCAGTTCTTTTTGTCCTCTCGGGAGCATCATTATTGATATCACCGGCAACAAGAACTTTCTCAGGAGTGCCGTATCTGTGGACAGAATCCTGGGATCATACCTTCCTTGAGGTTGAATATTTCCTGCGGGAAGCCATTGAAGGAGAACATGACCTGAACAATATCCATATCCTGAGAGACAAACTGGCTCAACGAACGGTTTTTTATACCCACCAACTGAATGATCAGAACAAAAACATTCAGTACCTCAACAAAGTACCGGCAATAGAACCGGGACAGCGTGTTATTGTTTTCAATGAACAACAGATGGATTCCATTATGGCTTGTTACACTTTTCTTTACCATGAGAAACGATACCACTCATTTCATTTCATCGAAATAGAAGACTATCTTTGCACACACAATCAATCTATCGATTATGGAGCCACAGATTAAACTCTCGGTAATAATACCACTCTTCAACGAATCAAAAATCATTGATCAACTTGTAACAAGGGTAGAAACATCCGTAAAAAAGATAACAGAAAATTACGAGGTTATTTTCATCGATGATGGAAGCACCGACACGACCTTCACGACATTAAAGGACCGAACAAGCCATGACGATCGGTTGAAACATCTCAGTTTCAGCCGCAACTTCGGGCATCAGATTGCAGTGATGGCCGGGTTGGATCATTGCAAAGGATCAGCTGTTGTAATTATCGACGGTGATTTACAAGACCCGCCG
>JAVVFR010000190.1:0-4211 GCA_032250595.1 Bacteroidales bacterium
ATAGTTCAGTTGCCTGACACCTCTTACCGGTCGGCAGGCTTTTTTAATGACTCACTATATGGAGGCAGTAATCATCTTTGTGTTACGAATTGTGCCAAAACAGGGTATTGGGATGCGTCGCTGGGGGGTGCAATAATTGGTGGTAATAAAAACGATAAGGCCAACCATCTTCTTGTCACTTTGGATAGTGGTTTTCTGGCAACCGGCACCAGTGAAAGTTATGGTGATGCACTATCCTCTCTTTTTATTGTAAAATCCGGACCATTGGTAGAAACTGTTATATGGTCGGGACATATCCATACTTTTATTGAACAATTTCCTGAAAAAATCACCCAGCAAATATCGGTTTATCCTAATCCCGCTGTTAATTATTGTGTGATACGGCATCCTGTTGTGAAAAACAATGCGTCTGTGGTGCTTTTTGGTATTGATGGTGCGCTATTAATGACAGTTCCGGTTGTTAACGGTAGTAAAAAAACAACTATCAATATATCGAATCTTGCAAAGGGTGTTTATTTTGCTCGTTTTTTTGATGGAAGCAATTACGCTTCTCCCGCTGTAAAAAAAATTGTAAAGCATTAGAGGAATCTCTATTTTTGTTTCAATAAACAGATAGACCTATGACGAATTTCCGCATTCTAAAGAAGCGTAATATTATTTCCCTTGTAGGGACATCATGCTGTCTGCTGTTGTTATTTATTTTTCCGGGGAAGCTCGACAATGCACGTGCAGAAACGTCATCCTATATTCACGACAGCCTGATTACTGTCAGAGTTTTAACTGCCGGTGATGCAATGGCACATCTGCCACAGACTAATACAGCATGGAATGCTGATAGTGGTTTTTATACATATCATGACGTCTTTAAGTGGGTTGCTCCTGTTGTAAAGCAGTATGATCTGCGTATTATCAATTTTGAAACAACATTAGCCGGATTACCATACAAGGGATATCCGCAATTTTCAGCACCTGATAACTATGCCAGAGACCTGCATGATGCCGGGTTTAACTTCTTTGTATTGGCCAATAACCACGCAGTGGATCGCTACACCAAAGGAATTAACAGAACCATTGATGTACTTAACACGCTGGCCATAAGTCATACGGGAATTTTTAAAACACAAGCAGCACGTGATTCTGCTTATCCTGTAATCCTGAATTTGAAAGGAATTACGTTTGCAATTCTGAACTGTACTTATGGTACCAACGGTATTAAACCCACTTCTCCGGCACTGGTAAATATGATCGACAAAGAAGAGATTAAAGAAGACATCCAAAAAGCAAGGAAAAGCAACCCTGACTTGATAATGATGGTTGTACATTGGGGGGATGAATATAGAAACTACCCAAACACTTTTCAGAAAAATATGGCTGCGTTTTTCATTGAGCAAGGTGTTGATGTGATTGTAGGCCATCACCCTCATGTGCTGCAACCGGTGGAATGGAGAGAGAGTACTTTTGAAGGAAAAGAGAAAAATGTACTGATAATATGGTCGTTGGGTAATTTCTACTCAAACCAACGTGCCAGATACAAGAACGGAGGTATGTTTGTTAACTTCGATGTAGTGAAAAACCGTTATACACATAACACTCAAATCAAAAATGTTACCTTCTATCCTTTTTGGGTATGGAAAAAGAGTAAGCCGCTGCAATATTCAATCATGCCTTGCGAATTATCAGATAGTGTATCGGAGTGTTACAACCTAAGTTCTACCGATAAAATGATGTTTACCACCTTCACTAATGATAGCCGTAGTCATTTGTCGAAAAATGGGGTTGTGAAGGAGATATTTTTCTATGATAAACAATAAAAAAGCCGTCTTTAAAAGCACGCTTTTAAAGACAGCTCAATGGTTTTTGAAAATATTTACCCCCAGCCAATCATAGCTGATTTACTCAACCATACGCTTGAAATAATTAATCCGATTATTAATGAGACAACAATCATTGCCACAATAATAGTAAGTAATGAGACCACAAAGTAACCTGTTACGCTCTCAACAGGTGTCTTTTTAATAGGAGCAACACCGTGATAGAGAATTACCAGTCCGTAAATTCCCGCAATAAATACTAAAAATCCTAACGAAGGGATAATGTAAAAAACACCGGCAACCCACATAGGGGTCATCGCATAAGCAACCAGTTGAAATGATTTCCCAAAGTTTTTCTCTGACTTAAAGGAACCTGAAAGCAGATCAATGACCAGGGCACTCACGTAAACCATTAAGATTTGAGAAATGAACAGGATTACACCTTGTTGGATACCCCATTCCCATCCTTTTAGCTTCATTGATACACCAAGAAATCCACCATAACTTTTTCCGACCAATCCCCATCCGAGAATGGTGAATATGGTTGGAATAAGCACCAATGGCAATACATAACCCGTCAAGATCTTCATTGTATCCGGTTGTTCCTGATCTATCTTAACCCACTCTTGCTTGGGCTGAAGAATAATGTTTTTAATTCTTTCAATCATTTTTTTAAATTTTTGGTTTTATGGGTCAAATATACAATATCATTTGAATTGAAATACTATGATAGTTGTTTTTTTTTATTGGATATTATCGATTTACTACTACAGACTTCAGAGCACCGGTATCAGGATCAAGTTGGAATTTCAAAATATTGTTGGGCAGTGCAGCTACAGCGCCGAATTGGGCTATGATGGCAGCATATTCTTTAATCATTTTATTTCCTTGGAATATGGAGATATCGCAATATGCAGGGATACGATAATAAATACCGGATTGATTTTTCATGGCAGAATCATTTTTCACAAGAGTATTCTGATGGCACTGAATTGTGGAGGATGTTTTTTGACTTTGTAGCTGAACAAACATCAACTCTCCTTTATTTATCTCTACATCGTTTATTCCATCTGTTGTTGAGAAACGGCAAAATGCGATAGGTCTGTTTTCTTGTGATGGTTGTGGAACAATTATATAGTGATGGTAAGCAACCGATTGATAAATAACTCCGGTAAACAGTTCAATGTATTGTTGCTCAAGAGACGACAGTTCATCATACATAAATTGAATGGTTGCCGGAGCATAGTTCACCTCCTGGTAGCCTGTGAGCAGGTTGTATTTACTCTCTTTTAGTTTTGTGATATATTCTGCTGCCTCTTTGGCCTTTTGTTCTACAGACTTCTCCACCATTGTCTTTTTATATACTGTTTTTTCAATGGTAATGGTATCCAACTCCACCTTTTCAACAATAGTATCAATTGTTTCGAAAAGATTGTTCTCTGCAAATTGTTTAAATATAGCAGAGAAGTCAAATGCAGTTTCATTATCAGGTAAAGATATTTTTTTTATTTCCGTGTCAGGAGGATTCGAGCCGGTTAGGGCACCTGGGGGGCTAAAAAAAAGTAGCATATTGCCCGGTACCGACAGGCTATCGGGATGCGCAGGAGATATATAGTATAGTTGATCAGGGTCGGGCAGTGAGGAGGTGGTTAATTTTATATTATCCAGGGCATATTGAACGGTATTACCGATGATAACATTGTCGATCTCCAGATACTTCCCGGCATAGGAGGCATAAGGCCCTTTAACACGTTTGGTTTTAACTACCTTACAGGTTATATGCAGCGCGTTTTGTGGCAGCGCGTAATAAAAACCTCCTGTACTTGAGGTGAGGTGAGGAGATGTTACTTTTTCAACATAGTATAAAGGCTCCTTATTTCTATCAGCCAACTCTTTTTGTAACGAGCAGTTTGTGAAAGTAGCCATGATTGTTATAATAATAAAAAATGATAGTAAAAATCTACTGTTACTATATCTTTTATTTGTTTTATGATAAAGCATGATATCTGGTTTTGTTAGTGTGAAATCAGGCCATAAAGATATACAATTGTATCGTAAAAATAGTTATTATGCCGCTTCGAACTCTCGTTTTGTGTGGTTATTAAAAATTTTCTGTAATAAATAATAGTAAAAAGAAAAGGGATGCGTGCCGGATCGTTACAATAATTATTCATCGTGATTTACTTAAAGAATAGTCGCTATATAAATATATTTAGGATTATTAGAGCTAATGCCATTATTAGAGAAAAAGTCTTTCAACTACCAAATAATGACCATGAAAATAGTTTCTAAATTGAAAAAATGATTTATGAAAATACATATTTACAAAAGAAAGAATCAGAGATTGGAAAAAATAATAATAAAATTTATATCACCCCGACAGGTCGGGGTTTTTGGGTG
>JAVVFR010000191.1:0-4201 GCA_032250595.1 Bacteroidales bacterium
CGATAGAAAAACCCTCTATAATAAGATGCGACAGTTGGGTATGTTCCCTGAAAGCTAACCGTTGTGTAACTACAATGTAAAAATGGGGAGGGAAGATGATTTTGCCAACTACAATAAAATTCTTACCTTTGCTGCATATTATTCCGGGAAAGGATGCATCGTGGTTTATTCCCCAACAGCGGTATCGGGCCGGCTTGTTATTACTTTCTCTAAATATTTAATGCGTTTACCTACAATTGAAAATTTTAAACATAATCTATTATGACTAAAATCAAAACAAACGACACAGTGGCTATTCATTACACCGGGAAATTAGAAAATGGTGATGTATTTGACTCTTCTGCTAATGCCGAGCCTCTTGAATTTAAAGTAGGAGAGGGGAAAGTAATTCCGGGTTTTGAAAAAGAGGTGATAGGAATGGAAGTAAATGAGACCAAAAGTTTTACCATTCCTACTGAAGAAGCTTATGGCGATCGCCGTGATGATTTAATCCAGAAAGTAGAGAAAAGTATGCTCCCTGAAGACCTTAAGCCTGAATTGGGTATGACACTGATGTCAGAATCACCCGAAGGGCATCAGATGATGTTGAAGGTTACCGAAATCGACGATGAAACTATCACAGTGGATGCTAATCATCCGTTGGCAGGAAAAGACTTGAGCTTTGATATTACGGTTATCGATATAAAAGGTTAGAAAGGCAGGTCATCATTGCTATTGTCAACATCCCTCTCTGAGGGAAGGTCTTTGCTCTGATCATGAGGTGTGCCGGGATCATCAAAAAAGAAATCACCAGGTGGTGTTGGTGGAGGAGGAGCATCCTGTGAGGTGTTCCTGTCAATACGCCATGCTTTCACATCAGTATACCACCGTTCTTTAAACTCCCTGCTCTCAATATCAATATGTGCAGTAATCATCTCACCTTGCTGCAAATTGAATTCGTCAATCTTATCGCCCCATATAGTAATGCATACTTTTTTCGGGAACTGTCCGCCTGTGTCAAGAATGAAATTTTGTTTCTTCCATTTGCCATTACGTCCTTCTCCCTCTTGTAAGGGGAGTATCGCTGATATTGTTCCTTTAATTTCCATGGTGCTAAAATAAAACATTTTTTATAGACGCTCGCGAAAAAACAGACCATTTTTTATTCCCGACAGCGTTTAATGGAATAGAGCTTCATATGATTAAAGTCCAATGCCGACAGATAACCCAACCCCGGATGATCATAAACGCATCCGCTGTCGATATTGTAATGATTCCGTTCTCCTGACAACAGCGCTTCTTTAAGCTTCTCCGGAGGCTGTGGTGTATGCCCGTGGATGATCTTTCTGCCCTGTAAAAACTGATCTCCCTGTGGAATATCCCGCAGATACAGCATGCTCTCTTTGTCAGAAAAAGGATCAGCAATAGTTAGATTTAATCCGGCGTGCACAAAAATAAATTCAGCTGTCTCGAGATACCATGGCATCGTTTCGATAAAATCCAGATAAAGAGCGGGAATCTTTTTAGTTGCAGCAATGCCTTCCATATAGTTTAAACGAAACGACTTCAGCGTGTTGCCACCACCATTCATCATCCAATTGATATAATGCCGCTGCGAACGGGAAGCTTCCAGCATCATCTGCTCATGGTTGCCACGTAAAATATAAAGATGCCTATAACTCTTCTGCATCTCTATTAGCATATCGAGCACCTGTTTTGATGACGCTCCGCGGTCAATATAGTCACCCAATAAATAAATTGTATCATCAGGCGTTACTTTCATAGCATCGGAAAGCAGTGTTTTAAAGGTATTGATACAACCATGAATATCTGATATAGCGTAGTGTTGCGGCATAGTTAATGATAATTATTGGCTTAAATATAAGAAAACTCCGCTAAAATTCATATTTTTAACCTAAAAAACCGGATATCATGCACAAAAATATAATGATTGCACTGTTCTCTTTTCTTTCTCTTCTATTGTATGGTCAACAGAGGCCCACACTCGATCAATTTCCTCTGCCACCATCGCTTGAAGCATCCTATGTTGCTACCCCTCATTTTTATGAACGGCTTACGGCATTTCCCGATATCAACAGCTATTATATGTATGATTTTGATGATGTTAAAAAGAGAGCACGGTCAAACACTGAATATATGGTAATTCTAGGGGATCATTACCGCATTGGCAGAGGTGTGTTAATGAGCTATAAAGATGCGATAAAGTACTACCAGCGTGCCGGTAAGCGTGGAGAAGCCATGGCGTGGCACCGGATGGCGTTTATGCATGCCTATGGCTATGGTGTGCCCAAGGATAATAAGGCTGTTGTTGAATACCTTATAAAAAGTGCCGATAACGGATACGTCATCGCACAGTATGATATCAGCCTTGCATATCTTAATGGCGTATTTGATGTTGAGAGAGACTATTCCAAAGCATACCAATATTTAAAGCCTGCCGCTGAACAGGGTCATAGAAATGCAATGGAACTGTTGGCTATGCTGGCGTATCACCCCAAGTCAGTGAAAGAGAACATCCCCACCGGTCTTAAAGAAGCCAGAAAGTGGTTCGATAAAGCCGGTGATGCAGGAGGAAACAGAGTGCTGTTGGAAAGTATTAACTCATTCGCAAAACTGAGATACTTTTTGAATGCCATCCCCGGATTTATCGAAAATGTTGATACAGACCTCGACCCTACAGATTTCAATGAAGGGAAAAGGCTGCTCAATCAATTGAAAGATAAAATCGATCTTCTCTCTGATGAAAATTTTCAGAGATATCATAAAGAAATTGTCAGTAACATCCTTCATAAAAACTATTTTAAAGCCTATGGTAACAGGATAGCAATGTTACATTTCATCATTAACTGCGAAGAAAACAAATCATGGCTGGGTAGGGAGCAGGAAAAATACCTTATTGCAATGGCACGCGACTACCGTTTGGCAGTGGATTATAATTCGTTGGAAACACTTACTCCGTGGATCAAAGAGATAGAAACTTATCCATCACAATTCACCCCTGAACAACAAAAAATTATTGCTGACTATGTATATGTTGCTCTGTTTTATAAAGCGGAAGGGGAGACAATAAAGGCTGTGGCTGATTTTTTTGAAAGGAACCAATGGATTATCAGCAACCTGACACAATCGAATATCCTGCATTTTGAGACGTATCATTTTAATCGTATGAAAAAAGTGCCGATTATACATCTCTCATTATGGCAGGATTATTTCCATGATTTAAAGGAGAGGGTTGCCATGTATCAGCCGGGGCAATGTCAATTATTTGAACAAAAACTGCTGCCCTCTGTCACCCAGAAGGCACTAATGCCTGGAACCAATATGTCGCTGCAATTAATTTTAAATCATCTCCAAACTGACAAAGAAAGAACCATTGCAGTGAAAGAAGTAGTTGATAAAGCCAGGCAGATGATAGCGGATGCCCCTGATGACTATTTTTCTACCCTTATTAATACGCCGAAAGAGATTTATGGTAATCTGAATATTGAAATACCATTACTTAAAAATGATGCCCGGCGACTTTATACGTTTTTGAAAAAATCGGGAAAAGAGAGCGTGTTGTCGACATGCGAATACTATAAGAACAACCAATATTTCTATCAAAAGGTAAAAGAACTTGTTGATGCTGATGATATTGCCTTACGACTAACAGACAATCAAATTATTATACAGCAGCTTTTGAAGCAAGCGGTTGAGGAACAGGTAGTCATCACCCCAATGTTGATAACTAATACTATGGTAAAAGAGCGTTGCAGGATCGAGAATTTTCAGATTCATCTTGCCGCGAATCACTGTCAAACTGCTGCTTTAGGTTCCTTGACGGGTTTTGTCACAACAGGAAATACGGATAGCATTAAAATAGGTGCTAAAATTGTTAATAACTTACCGACCGCTTTTTCCGGAGAGATAATTCTTAGGTTTTATAAAGAAATACCAACTTATAGTACTGATATAGAAGGATTTAAAGATGGTGATGTTGTGATAGCAGCAGTGCATATTGAAGCCATGTCAACCAAAATCTATGAGACTGATTTTCTGTTCATATCTAAACCTTCTGTTGAAAAAATAACATATTTAATTCCTCTGTTAATATCAGATAACCAGCACGTTGTATTACCAGTACAACAAAATAAATGACACTCTCAAAAAAAACACAAAATTTTTAAGTGTCCTTTTCAACGTTTTTCGGATTAATCAGTAT
>JAVVFR010000192.1:0-4190 GCA_032250595.1 Bacteroidales bacterium
CAGCATGTTAAATACCTGATGCATCAAATGTTCATCAAACAGAAATCTTTGTTTCTTCTGCTTTGTTTGTTATTTTTATTAAAACCTGTAAATGCCCAGAATAGTTGCAGCAATGCTGTTGTTATGTATCCATTCGACAGTGTTACTGTATTAAATGATTACCAGTTTATTAACGGACAAGAATCGTTTTGGCTGACATTTGAAGCGTCATCCGACAAGATCATTGAATTTATGACACCTTTATCGGGCCCTATGCCTGATCTTTATTCAGTAACATTACTACATGGTAGTTGTGATTCTCTTTCTGTTGATACCAATTTCTACTTCTCAGATTCAACAAATCTTTTTTATACAACAAATTTAGATTCAACAGTAAACTATTACCTTCATATAATACGGCACAATATTGACCAGGCAGCTTCTTTCCGGGTAACTATTATTGATTTTGCTCTCTGGCCCACTTGTTCAGCCCCCTATGATCCTTGCAACCTCATAAAAAACGGAGATTTTAGTCATATCAATAGTTGTAATGCAGCACAAAGTTATATTAACAACAATAGCTATGCATTTTCATATATGCCATTCCGATACAATCTTCTTTGTGACTGGCATTGCGCATGGGGTTCCCCAAGTTTAGGTGGTGGTTCTGGCCCGGTATCCCGGATAAAGCTCTTTATCTTTGGTGTAATATTACTGGTAGTTTAAAAAAAAGTGAAGCTGTTTTTCAGGATGTTAATCTTGCTAATGGCTATAACTATAAACTTCAATTCGATTATACATTACCCTATGGAATCCCTCCCGATGTGTTACATGTTGAATTTACACAATCATATCAACCCTGCTACTCATGCTGTACATCAACAACCCATGAAATTATACCGTCATATCCGGCTAATCAGTATAATTTAACAAGTAACCTATCTTTACCTACTATGCCTTACAATTATTGGATCCCTGTTGATATTGATTTTACCTATAATTCAGCATGGGGTAATAGAATCACAATATTTCCTCAACTAAATCAACCCAATTCTATAAATCAGGCGCATATCAAAATGGATAATATTACCATTAAACCAAATGAAACCATTTCTATTGATGCATTGGGAGGAACTTGTGAGTATGAATTAAGTGTTGATTTTGATAATCCGGTTGTTACTTATCCAATTACGAGCTATCAATGGAGTGATGGTGGACAAATATGGACAACTTCAACTATAACTGTTTCTCCGGCACAAACAACAACCTATTATGTAACAATAACTTATGCGAATGGCTGTGAGGCTGTTGCGCAAAAGGAAATAGTCCCTAACGGGCTGGAATTTTCTATTGATGATATAAATATTTGCTTACCAAATACTCAAATACCAACATTTCAATTATCGGCTATTCAGAATGGAGCATCTCCCTATACTTATCAATGGGCACCTGCTTCAGGTTTGACCAGTACTACTGTCGCACAACCAGGGGTTACCCTCAGCACTCCCGGCAGCTATGTTTACAGTGTCACTGTTACCGATGATAGTAATTGTAAAGGTGTGGCTTATGCTACGGTAAACGTTTACGATCCACCGGATAAACCACAAATTGAGGGATATAACAATAATTGTGATGGGGAAGAAGGATTAATGTACACTATCGCTAACTATGATTTGCAATTACAATATGCCTGGAGCCTTAGTGCCGGAGCAGGAAATTTCTTAGGAGGAAATACCGGACAAACAGTGTATGTTAATTGGAATACTCCTCCTGCTTTGCCAGATTATTTTGAAATATATGTTACAACAACCAATACCTTATCCGGTTGCTTAGCAACTGATACTATGCGTTTTTATGAATGTTGTCAGGAACTTGGACCATCAGATTATTTTTTACATAATACATCGCTTGATTTTGATATTACAGATGCTACGATCGGCATACAAGGTAATATAAATATAACTGATGATGTAACTTTATTAAGATGTGAAATTCGAATGGCCCTGAATCAAAAATCACGGTAATCCCCAATAATGAGCTTACCATTGAAGGTAGTCAGGGAGCTAATCCTTATAACTCAAAAATATATATACTATGCATGGTAATGTGGGATGGTATTTATCTGCCTGATAAAACTGCAAAATTAAATATGAGTTATACTCATGTTTTGGATGGCATTAATGCTATTGTCTCCATTAATGGAGGAGAGATCAATGTTGAAAATTCAATATTTGAAAATAACTATATTGGTATTGTAGCCAAAAATTATTATTCCAGTGTAGGAAACCCTCCGGTTACTCCATTTCAATGCAATATTTCAGGAACCGAATTTATCAATAGCAATAATCCTTCATATACTTTGCCACACCCTCCTTGCACGGGTAAAAATTCATTTGCAGGTATAAAAACTTCTTATATGTCAGAAGTTACCATCGGAAACCCAACTTTCTCCTTAAACAGTTTTAAAAATACAGCTTATGGAATATTTGCTGAGAACAGCGATATTACGGTAAAAAATAATGAATTTATGAATATCCCCCCTGTTATCTTTTTTGTTAACAATAAAAATGCTGCTATATACAGTTTTTTCGATTATCAACTGCCTTATCAGTTGCAATTGAAAAAACAGTTGATTGTGGGTGGCTCTACTGCTGCAGAGAAATGTACTTTCGACGACTGTATTTTTGGTATTTTTGGAAGAAATATATCCCTGGATATTCAAAAATCTGAATTTAACAGTATCATATCCACTGGTATCCATCTCTATGAAATAAATAACAATAATAATTCATTGATCAAAAATAATGAGTTTAACACCCTGCATACTGCTGTAAAGATCTATAACACTACCCCTACATATGTTAACCTTAATATCGACCATAACGAGATTTTCGATGTGTCAACAGGAGTTTGGCTTAACAACCTGCTATCATTCCGAAAGAAAAAAGTGTATGTATTTGAAAATATCATCCACACCAACAACCCAGCCACCAAACGCTACGGACTGAGGTTTGAAGGTACTGATAAAATTACGGCTTATTGTAATAATATTGCCGTTGTACAACCTGTTAATGATTACGCTCAAAGAGAGAACGTAAGAGGTATTTATACCTCAAAATGTTTAGGTGCAAAAATTCATGACAACAAAATGTATGGTATGGGCGTCGGTATATATACTACCGATAACCAAACCAATACCGTTTGGTTCTGTAATGAACTGAACAGTTGTTACAACGGCTTCTTCTTCGGGCCGGCTACGGCTCTCACGCAGCAGGGTTGGATGAACCATCCTACACTTAACGACTGGAATACGCATAATAAATTCAGTACTGGTTATAATGATGACCCGCCTTGGTATGATGATGACAGGGTGACCACGGAACTAACGTATATTGTAAACCAAAATCCGGTGAATTGGTATGTGTACTCGCAAACCGACGGGAGAATAAATAGGTATTTATCAAATCCTGCGACCATTGGCGCAATAAATGAAATAATAAACGACAACGCCTTTCACTCCTGTAACCCAAACAACTGTTCCCAGGTATGGCTGAAGGTTTATCACGACTCCACCCTTACCGAGGAGGAACGCGATATATTGTATGGAAATATCCTGGATAACGCTACCGTATATACAGATTTTGATGAAGAGATGAAGCAATACGAGGCAGAGTACCTGTGGGAAGTGCTCGATACCGATTCAACCATCATGTTCATAGGGGGTGATAATGATGAAGATTATCAGTATTTCTACGACAGCCTGCGGATGGAAGCTGCCGCCAGGTTTAGCATCGTGGATGATTTGATAGAACAAGGCAATTATGAAGAAGCTTTTTCAGAAAATGAAGCAGTAGAGCCACAACGCGTCATTGATAACTATCGTAAAACAGTGAACCGGCTGTACCTTGCCAATTTCTGTAATAACAACTACCAGTTATCTTCTGCCGACTCTGCCATCCTCTTTAATATCGCCATGATGACACCTTATGCCGGTGGTTATGGCGTGTTTGCTGCCCGTAATATGTTGGGGATTGACCCTGACGATTATGCTCTTGCCTTTAGAGAAATGCAGGATAGTGATAACAGAAAACTTCATACCGTGGCAGTATATCCTAATCCTTCCAAAGGATGGATCACCGTAGAATTTATCAACGATACCGTCCCGGAAAACACGGCAGTTTATTTGTATGATATGACCGGAAAACTACAAC
>JAVVFR010000193.1:0-4176 GCA_032250595.1 Bacteroidales bacterium
TTTTGAAGTGTATTTTAGATGTGTTACCGGCACAAGGCCTAATTATTGCTATATATAGTTATCTATATGTGTATTTATTAAAATGTGCAACAAAACAAAAAACGACCATGGAAAAAGAGAAGTCACAGAACAATAATAAAGAGCAGCGTAAAAGAAGTTGGCGTAACATCATTTCAGCACCTGCAATAATCGGTATTGTTGCAGGAGGAGCCGGAGGCTATCTTTATTACTATCTTGTTGGTTGTTATTCAGGATCATGTCCGATAACATCCAACCCTACACTTACTATCATATGGGGAGCAGTGATCGGTTACCTGTTAGGTGACATGTTCACTAAAAGAAAAAAAGCCACGAAAGACGGTTCTGTCAAGCCGGAAGACGCTAAGTAAAACGGCAGAAAAAGAGTATTGGTGCCTGTCGGGTATATACTAACGCTCTTCCAGTTCACGCCTGACATGCTGCGGCAGGCCTTTTACTACCAGTTCATAAGAGTGCAAGATCAAAGACTTGACCAACTCCTGATCCATCAAACGATTGGTGTAAACACTATTCCAGTGCTTCTTATTCATATGATATGCCGGAACAATCGCCTCGTAATGTTCCCGCAAAAACTGTGCACGTTCAGGATCACATTTCAGGCTTATACATCCATCATCCTCTAATGGAATGACAGCAAAAATTTTATCTATCACCTTGAATACCAAAGTCTCCTCATCAAAAGGAAAACCAGCTGTCACACCACGCAGCCCAAGACAAAAATTATGCATCGACTCAACATTCATAGCAAGAAAATTGTTTTAAATTTAGAAATATACTTATCTTTGTATCTGCATGTATAAAATAAAACACATAGTAACCTCTGTTTTACTTGTAACGGTTTTGGTGATATCCACCATTGGTATACCATTATATGAGCATATATGCACTACGCATCACACCCATCAATACTCTGTTCTTTTCTCCGATTACGATCTTTCTTGTTGCGATCACAGTGAAGAACACACTGCATGTGAAAGTTGTTCAACGGAAACATCTGACCAGGAGCATAAAAACACTCACGGGTGCAGTGCTTCATGCAGTAAAACCACTATTCATTATCTCTCATTAAAAGAACACTACCTTCCAAAAGTAAACAAATATAAATTAACACCTGTTAGTGTGGCTGTAACACTATTGTTTAACACACCCGTTACAGCACTTCTTACAACACATAACAATCAACTCCGGTTCAGTGGCATCGACCCACCCCGGAAGAAACAGAATATTATTCTGCTCTATAACAGTTTTAAAATATCATCCGAAAACGAACCTCCCGTACTTTTTTGTTAAAGCATCTACAATACACTTTTTGTTAACAGTGCTGTTGTATTTGCTGTTTTATGTATGCTTTTTCTACGATCAGAGAAGCATTTCGGATTTTTTCCGATCCAAGAAATCATAAATTATAAATAACAAAAAATGTACAAATAATGAAAAAAACAGTTTTAATAATACTTACGCTGTTTTCGGCATATACTCTTTATTCACAAAAACTATCCGGGTGGGTATATGAAGCACATACTGACCATGAGCGTCATGGTATTTATGGGGCTTATGTTTATTGGGCAGGCACTTCAACGGGCACTACTACGGATCACGAAGGAAGGTTTACCTTGCCGAAAAACGGCCAATCCGACATGCTGGTAATCAGTTTTACCGGTTTTCAAAACGACACACTTCTTGTTGAGCCTACCGATCATTCAATCGATATCAAGATGGAGAAAAACCATGCATTAAAGACCTTCACTATATTAGAGAAGCGTTCAAGCACTTTCTTATCAAAAATGGATCCTATAGCTACAGAACACATCACCGGGGCGGAGCTCCATAAGGCGGCGTGTTGTAATCTGGGAGAGAGTTTTGAGACCAATGCTTCTGTGGATGTATCTTATGGTGATGCTGTTTCCGGATCGAAAAAGATTGAGTTGCTTGGTCTTGCAGGAGTTTACAGCCAAATTCTGGTTGAGAATATGGCAGACTTAAGGGGTTATGGGCGCACTTTCGGGCTTAGCTATATCCCCGGACATTGGCTTGAATCAATATCTGTATCTAAAGGCACGTCAACAGTTCTCAACGGTTATGAGTCTATCACAGGTCAGATCAACGTTGAATTGAAAAAACCTGACGACAAGGAGCGTTTCTATCTGAACCTTTATGGAAATGATTGGGGTAAATTTGAATCGAATGCCAATGTGTCGTTCAAACTCAATGATGCATGGAGTACCATGATCTTATATCACGGTGGGATAAACAATAACCGCCTCGACAGAAACAGCGACAACTTTCTGGATATTCCCTTAACTCAAAATATCCATCTTATGAACCGATGGAAGTATCATAACAAAAACAACAGCATGATCACTCAATTTGGTTTTTCACTGCTTGATGAAAGCCGTTTGGGAGGGCATATTGACTATCAGCAAAACAACAGCGGTGAAAACACCGCTCCTTTTGGCTTTGTGGCCAACACCAAAAGATACAGTGCTTTTCTTAAAGGAGGCTATGTATTTTCTAAAAGGAAGAACACCTCTGTCGGGCTCATCAATCACATAAGCTGGCATAACCAATCGGTGGATATTGAAAGTGCGGATGCCAATCCAACGTTGATATTTCAACCAAATTTTCATGTAGAACAGTTGTCGCTATACCACTCCTATGTCTTTGATACTTACCTCTTCACTACCGACCATCAGTTTCAGGTGGGATTGTCGTACAAACGGGATCAAATTATGCAGGAGTTGGCCGATACCGTTGCGCACGACTTTCATGAAGATGCATTGGGAGCTGCTCTGCAATATACTTATACACACAACAATATCACGCTGATGGCAGGTGGGAGGGTAGACAAGAACAACCGTTTCGGCACACTCTTCATCCCAAGGCTTCACCTACGGTTCAAGCCGTTAGAACATACTACCATGAGGATGTCGGGTGGTAAAGGATACCGTTCTCCACTGCCCTATGCCGAGCACTTTAGCCTGCATCTGCAATCGAGAGAGATAATCGGCGCATTCTCCGACATCCTGGAAGAGGCGTGGAATTATGGAGTACATCTTTCTCAGGAGTTCACTATTAACCACACTCCTGCTACTATTAATGCAGAAGTATTTCGTACAGACTTTGTCAATCAGATGGTTATTAATTACGAAGCTGACGCTGATGCCATTATTATTGAAAACCTGGCAGGCAAATCGTATGCCAATAATATGCAGGTTGACTTTCGTTTCGAGCCTTTTACCCGGTTTGATGTGTTGCTGGCCGTCAGGTATACTGATGTAAAGACTACTATCAACAACGAACTGGTAATGAAGCCTTTCTCCAAGCGTTACAAAGCACTAGTAAACCTTTCATACGCTACGAAGCTCAACAAATGGCAATTTGATGTTACCGCACAACTCAATGGTAAAAGCCGCCTGCCCGACGACAGCTATCTGCCGGAAAGATACCGTGGCCTTAGTGAATCTCCTGCATATACCATAGTGAATACCCAACTCACAAAACGCTTTAGGTTGTGGGATATCTATGCCGGTGTGGAAAACCTGACCGATTTCACACAAAAAAACCCAATTATTGCTGCCGACGACCCCCTCAACGGGCTCTTTGATGCTTCAAGGATCTGGGGACCGGTGATCGGAAGGAAAATATATGCCGGTATGCGATTAACAATCAACAGACAAGAATAACATTATCACATACAAATATTCATTACTAAAAAATAAATGTCATGCGAAAAAAAATCAGTATTTTATCAATTATTGCCGGACTGCTCTTTATGACCGGCTCCATCAGCGAAGCTATGAGCAACCAGGAAGAAGCAAGGTTTTGGGTGTCGATGGATTGTAACTCCTGCAAACAAAAGATTCTCGACAATATCTCGTTTGAAAAAGGGGTGAAAGATATCATCATCGACCTCGAAAACCAGTTAGTGGTAATACACTACAATAGCAAAAAAACATCCCCGGAGAAATTGCTCCAAGCCATACAAAAATTAGGGTTTGATGCTAAAATCCTTGATAAAGAACCAGCACAAGAACCTGTTGAAGAACAAAAAACTGTAAAAGATCCTAAACAACAAGAAGGAGATTGTACAGATGCACCCCATCATGAAGAAATAAACAACGAAGAAGGTGCAGAAAC
>JAVVFR010000194.1:0-4173 GCA_032250595.1 Bacteroidales bacterium
GATTAGATATAGCAAAACAATAAAAATACCCCCCAACAATCCATACTCCTCTATGATGATGGAAAAGATAAAATCGGAGAACGGCTGCGGTAAATAATCACGCTGTGTGCTGTTGCCGGGAAACTTACCAAAAATGCCGCCACTGGCAATTGCAATTCTGGATTGCTCAGCCTGATAGTTCACCGCAACATCCTTTGTCCTGAAACTCTCTATGCGCTGCTTCCATGTGTCGATACGTCCACGATTTCCATCAGGTAGCATGCTGATAACAGCTATAAATATCGTTACACTGACAATGCCCGTCAATAACAGCGCCAGCAGATGCTGAAACTTTACCCGCCCTACAAAAAGTAGTATGAGAGAAGAAGCAAATAAAATAACCGCTGTCGAGAAGTTCGCCGGAATGATAAACGCACAAGTGATCAAGACCGGTAATACAATAGGAATAAAACCCTCTTTGAATGTCTTTATATTATCTTGTTTTTTGCTTAGCATTCGTGCAAGGAACATTATCAGAGCAAGTTTTGCAAAATCGGAGGTCTGGAATGAGATGTTTATTACAGGGAGTGTCAGCCATCGGGCAGCATCATTTACGTTGGTGCCTGAAAATAAGGTTAATACAAGCAATGGAACAGCTATATATAAAGCAATTTGAGATATCCTGGAATAATAGGTGTATTTTACCAGATGAGCAACATACATCAAGGAAAGGCCCAGCAATACAGTGCCCAGATGTTTGAAAAGAAAATACTCAGTATTACCCCCTTTATATCTGAAAGCAAGTGTGCCGGTGGCACTGTATACTGCCAATACCGAATAAACCGTCAGTATCGCTACGATCAGCCATATTGTTTTATCCCCTTTTATGTTGCGCAGTAGTTTTGACACCTTAAATGTATGATTTACAAATTTTTAACAGCATTTTTAAATTTCCGGCCCCGCTCTTCATAATTGTTGAACAGATCGAAGCTCGCGCAAGCTGGTGAAAGCAGTACAGTATCTTCTTTCTTGCTAAAACGAAATGCCTGCTGTACCGCATCAACCATATCGTTAGTCTCTACAATGTCATCAATTTTGTCGCTGAAAGCCTTTAATATGGGAGTGTTGTCAATACCCAGGCAAATAATGGCTTTTACTTTTTCTTTTACCAACTCGAAAAGCAAACTGTAGTCGTTGCCCTTGTCGAGGCCTCCAACAATCCATATTACAGGCTTGTTTTGACACTCAAGGGCATACCATGTGGAATTAACATTGGTGGCCTTCGAATCGTTGATGAATTCTACACCGTGAACGTTGGCTACAAACTCAAGCCGGTGTTCAATGTTTTGAAAATCAGATAATGACGCTCTGATAAATTCATCATGAATGCCCGAAAGCTTGGCAGCTATTCCCGCTGCCATTGAGTTGTAAGTGTTGTGCTTTCCTTGTAATGCTAAGGTTTCCAGATACATCGTAAATTGTTTTTTATGAATATCTATTATTATATTTTTGTCTTCTACCCATGCCCCTGTTGTTGCCGGAACATTTTTTAGTGTGAATGAAGCCATTGTCGCAGCAATCTCTCTTCTCTCTATCTCATTGACAGTCGCTTTGTCATCAGCACAATATACCAGATAGTCTTTTGAAGTCTGGTTGTTGGTGATCCTGAACTTTGAATTGATATAAGATTGAAAATTGTTATCATATCGATCGAGGTGATCAGGAGTGATATTGGTAATGATAGCTATGTCAGCCTTGAATTTTTTCATGTCGTCGAGTTGAAAGCTGCTTATCTCAAGTACATAGTGGTCGTAGTTTTTTTCGGCCACCTGTAAAGCAAAACTCTGTCCTACATTGCCGGCAAGGCCTACATTGAGCCCTGCTTTTTTACATATATGATAAAGGAGCAGGGTAGTAGTGGTTTTTCCGTTACTGCCGGTAACACAAAGCATTTTGGCATCAGTATACCTGGCTGCAAATTCTAACTCTGCTATAACCGGAATGCCTCGTTGTTTTATCTTTTGTATGACAGGCACTGAATCAGGAATACCCGGGCTTTTTATGACTTCATAAGCATTGAGAATTTTTGATTCGGTATGCATGTGCTCCTCATATTCAATATGATGTGCATCAAGAAGCTTTTTATATGCCTTGTTAATAGTACCGGCATCAGAGAGAAACGTCTCAAAGCCCTTCTTCTTTGCCAGCACAGCACTGCCTGTGCCGCTCTCTCCTCCTCCTAATATTACTATTTTTTGATGCCTGTTCATGTTCTCGCTTTGTTATCTTATTTTTAATGTTACAATGGTTAAAACAGCCAGCATCACCCCAATAATGATAAACCGAAGTACAATTTTAGCTTCGTGATAACCAAGTTTTTGGTAGTGGTGATGCAATGGTGCCATTTTAAAGATTCTTCTGCCTGTGCCTGTCCGTCGTTTGGTATGCTTAAACCATGCTACCTGCATGACAACAGAGAGGTTTTCTACTAAAAAAACACCGCACAATATCGGTATAAGGAGCTCTTTTCTGATCAGGATGGCAATAATTGCTATCACGCCTCCTATGGCAAGGCTCCCGGTATCACCCATAAATACCTGAGCAGGGTAGGAGTTGTACCATAGAAATCCCAGACAAGCACCTACAAAAGCACTGATGTATATCGTAAGCTCACCGGTATCAGGAATGTACATTATATTGAGATAGTTGGCAAAGATGAAGTTGCCGGAAACCCATGCCAATATCCCCAATGTGCCCGCAGCTATTGCCGAAGTGCCTGTTGCCAATCCATCTAAACCATCTGTCATATTGGCTCCGTTAGAGACCGCTATGATGATGAGTGTGATGACAGGTATTAAGACAATCCACGCATAATCCTTGTAATTCTTGCCTACCCATTTTATCAATACAGCATAGTCGAACTCATTATTTTTTACGAAAGGAATGGTGGTTTTTGTTGATTTCTCAGCTTCCGGCTTGAAATAGTCGGTTGCGGCCCGCTGACGGTAGTCTTGTTGCTCGCTTATCAATACGTCATCTGGATGGATCTTCTCCCTGATGCGGATATCATCGGAGAAGTAGATAATGATGCCCATAAACAGCCCTAAAATCAACTGTCCTATTATTTTGAATTTGCCGGCCAGACCGGATTTGTTCTTTTTAAACACTTTGATGTAGTCATCAAGAAACCCGATAAGCCCCAGCCAAATTGTAGTAATAAGGACAATGATGATATATATGTTGTTTAGTTTTGCAAATAAAAGGGTGGGTATTATAATTGCCGCCAGAATAATGATGCCCCCCATGGTTGGGGTGCCTTGTTTTTGTATCTGCCCTTCAAGCCCCAGATTACGAATCGATTCACCCACTTGTTTCTTGCGTAAATAGTTGATAATACGTTTGCCGAAAAGCATGCTGATAATAAGAGAGGTGATAACGGCTGCTGCTGCCCTGAATGATATATATTGAAAAATCCCTGCCCCGGGGACGTCGAAAGCTGTATCTAAATAATCGAATAAATAATAGAGCATATGTATGATTTTTTAATCGTTATTTATTAAAAACTCTTTTACAATTTCTACATCATCAAAGGGGTGTTTCACTCCACCGATTTCTTGATATTTCTCATGTCCTTTGCCTGCAACCAGAATGATATCTCCCTGGTGTGCCATACGGCATGCAGTTTTAATAGCCTCTTTACGGTTGGCAATACGGATAACCTTGCGTTTCTCAACAGGATCGAGTTTGCGCTCCATATCGTCAATGATTTTTTCTGCGTCTTCATTACGGGGGTTATCAGATGTCAGGATTACCTGGTTGCTGTAAAAGACTGCTACAGAAGCCATCTTTGGGCGTTTGTAAGGGTCCCGGTTTCCTCCGGCGCCTACCACAGTGATCACCTGCTTTGCATCACCCCTTGATTCGGTCACTGCCTTTAATATGTTTTCCAGTGCATCAGGAGAGTGAGCATAGTCAACAATAGCAGTAACTCCTTTGTCGTTGCGTATCTTTTGAAACCTTCCTTCTGCTCCGCCGATGATGCTCAGCAATGGCAATATCTCATCAGCAGTGAAGCCTTCCAGCCTCGCTGCCCCGTATACTGCCAGCAGGTTTTTAGCATTGAACAACCCAGATAGGATGCTCCACAACTCTTTCCCGTCTATTCTTAAGTTTAGCCCTTCCATCGTATCATCA
>JAVVFR010000195.1:0-4155 GCA_032250595.1 Bacteroidales bacterium
AAATGTGCTCTCTTTTGCAGGATTTGGCCAAATTTCCATAGCCGGATTCCGGGAAATATTTTGTTGAACGCTAATTCCGTCATATTTTGCCTGTGCTGCATCAGCACTCTGCAGGAGCAGCAAAAGGTTATCAGCAGCATGAATAGCATAGGTTAAGACTATTGTGTCGTTTGTCAACATGGTAAAAGGCCCTGCACTGATCATATCACTCACATCATTTCCGGTGGCATTGAAGACACCTGCTTGATGGCGGTTGGTATGGAGGGCATCATATTTCTCAATACTGATAAATCCATCATTGATATTGATACTTCCATTGTTGCCGTTGTTGTCGAAAGCATAGTGGTAAGGCTGCAAGTTGTTGAGCATCTGCATGCCAACATAAGGAGCAAATCCGGGTTTGAAGGTGTAGGCAAGCTTTTTGTCGGTATTGTAGCCGGTATGATTGCGTGCGCTGTTGAGCACATCGAAATCGGCGAATAATCCTGTATAGAGGTTGGTGATGGGCGAAGCAGTTGGATTTGTTAATGTATATCGTAATATTACGTAGTTACTGTTACCCGGTGTGTTCCAGGCCATCAATTCCTGTTTGACGTCAATATTTATCTTGTTGGTTCCTGCCAAAGCATCAGTAAAAGTGCCGGATGCTGTATATTGGTGGTCGGTGATACTGTCTGTGGCAAGATAGGTCAACGGAGTAAAATCATAATCATACGCTCCCTGCACAGGCCCATAGATGTTGTCAGAGACCTTGGCCATACTTATTCCTGCAATCAGGCCACCACAGGAGAGCAGGTTGGTGTGGTTTTTATAGGAGAAGCCCAGGCCATGGCGCTTAAATGGAGCGTAGTCGGAATACCCCAAACGGCTGTTGGCTGATACGGTTAATGCAATATTGTTGAACCGGATATGTTCATAATCAGGATTCACATCCACCATGATATACTCTTCTTTTAGGGCCATGCCATTGGAGAAATAGGAGATTTTCAGAGAGACTCTTTCATTATAACCCACAGAACTTAATAGGCGGATGGTGAAGGGGTTGTTATGATTGGCAGCATAATCGAGGGTATTGATTGTTCCAGCGTTGAAGGTGCTTCCCGGCACAATCACATTGGGATTTGCTGAAGAGAGGGTAATGAGCGTGTTGAAAGCAGTATCGAGGTAGTTATAGAAAGTGCCGCTGATACGGAGGGTATCACCGGGACGGAACAGCCCGTCGTTATGATCATCGATAACCATATCTCTCACACGAATAGCGGGAGTAAAAGGGCTTGTCAGGGCATTGAGCATATTCACTCTTCCTGCCCCGAGTTTTCCCTGATAAGGGAGGTTGTTTACAGTGATCGTATCGATAAGGGTATCGTTTTGCAGGAAGGTAGTGTCATAAACGGTCTGCTGCAACATATCGATTTGATTGGCGGTTGTTCTGAGGCGTTCAGCAATTTGTAATGCTGAGAGGCCGGGGTAGTAGCTTCTGGTGATGGCAGCAACCCCTGCTACGACAGGGGCAGAAAACGATGTCCCGTTAACGGTACGGTAAAGCGGTTGTGTGCCTCCCACCAAACCGTAGGTGCCAAAAATATTTTTCCCCGGTGCGATAATATCAATCAGGTTATTGTATGTTGAGAAGTCGGCTTTCCTGTCGTACCAGTCGCTTGCAGCAACACCCATCGCGTTGTCGTAGGATGCCGGCCAAAAGAGCTCTTCGTTGTTATCATTGCCACCGGCTACCACTACCAGCGCGTCACAGTTGAAAGTGGCATAGTTGATAATATCTTGCCCATATTGTCCGCTGCTCTCTTTGCTGCCCCAGCTGCAATTGATTACCTGACACCCTTGGTCGGCAGCATAAACGATACCTTCATATCCATGCGATACTATGTACTGGTCGTTTACCACCTTTACGGGCAGATAGCGGCAATTAAAGGCAGTGCCCGATACCCCTACGCCATTGTCGGTAGAGGCCGCCGCAATACCTGTCACCCATACACCGTGCTGTGGAGTGCCGGTCTGGGCATTGTTGGTGTTGTTTACTAAATCCCATCCCCGGTAATTGTCGATATAGCCGTCGTTGTCATTGTCGACACCATCCACCGGATCATCATAGTTGATCGTGTAATTGCCAAGGTCGGGATGTAAGAAATCTGTACCGGTATCGATGATGCCGATGAAAATACCAGTATCACCCTGATGGATATCCCATGCCTGCCATGCTTTGATAAGGTCGAGCTGGTACTGCTTCGCCTGTAATGCCGAGGAGTCGTTAGGAATATAAAAGGGTGTGTGAATAATACGTAAAGTGGCATACTCGATGACCTCCATATTCAAGAGCGCATTGATTACTTTTTGTTCACTGATATCAGTACTGTATTTTATTTCCCATATGCGGGAAAGGTCGGTGAGGGGATTGCCATGATCATCAAAACGGCCCGAAGGAGGGGTATGGTTGGGAAATATCTTTACTATTTCTTCTGCCTTAATATCATCCATGAGTTCATTGAATGACTCATCAGCAATTCCTTCAGCATGCTGAAGATGAGCATATGATGCAGCGACCTTAAAAATAATACTCTTGTGTACATAGTTCTGATCCTTTTTTGATGTTATTTGTGCCTGACCGGTAAAAACGATAGCGAATAGGATGAAAATGATCCCTCTTGTTTTCAGGGAAATTCTTATAAAAGATAACATAACTGACAAAGTACTTTTAAGGGTGAAAAGATGAATAAAATTGAAGGTAAATATATGACAAAAAATTATGAACAAGTAATTATATCTCGGTGTATTCGGGGATGTTTTCCTGAAAAGTAATTTTTTGTGACTCATGGTTGATATGTGCACAGTAGTGGATAAGGCCATTTGTTACCACAAGATATTCTACCTGTAGTGCAAGATTGTATCTGGCAGCCTGTTCAAACACTTCCTGTGATACCTTCACTGACGAAGCCTTACACTCTACAAGCAACGCCGGTTTTGTTTTGCTGTTATAAACCAGGATGTCTGCTCTTTTCTCAAGCCTGTTAACTTGCAAAACGTGTTCAATACATATCAATGACAAAGGGTATGCCTTTACCTGATGAAGGTATTGCACCATATTTTGCCTTACCCACTCTTCAGGTGTCAGCCTAACATATTTCTTCCTTGCGCTATCGAAAATTAAAGGTTTACCCTCTTTTTCATAAATGCGGAAATCGAAGGTAGGAAAATTGAGTTGAGGCAATGGCATTGTCATAGGTCAAATGTAATCAAAAAATAGGTACTTTTGTTGTGTTGAATAGTAATGTTACCATGGATTATAAAAAAATAATACAAGACATTGACAATAAGGCCTATTATCCGGTCTACTTTCTTTATGGTGATGAGTCTTTCTTTATTGACAGAATAACGAAAAAGATAGAGACGACCGTATTAAGTGAGTCTGAGAAGGAGTTTAACCAGCAGATATTGTATGGGCGTGACGTAGATGTTCCTTCACTGGTAAACCATGCCAAACGGTATCCCATGATGGCTAACCATATGGTGTTGATAGTCAGGGAAGCACAGAATATTAAAGCTATTGAAACATTGCAGTCTTATATTGAACATCCACAAGAGAGCACGTTGTTGGTTATAAACTATAAGTATAAAACTATTGATAAGAGAAAGACTTTTTATAAGGTATTGCAAAAGAAAGCAGTTGTTTTTGAGTCCTCAAAGTTACGTGACTATGCTGTTCCGGGATGGATATTGCAATATGTAAACGAGCACGGATATAAAGTAAGTGAAAGGAACAGTGTGTTACTGGCCGGGCATCTGGGTAACGATCTCAGTAAAATAGCCAATGAATTGAGCAAGGTATTTATCTCTTTTCCTGCTGGTACTGAGATAACTGCCGATATTATAGAGGCCAATATTGGCATCAGCAAAGACTTCAATATTTTTGAATTACAGGATGCTTTAGGAAAGAAAGATATCTTTAAAGCCAACACGATTATCAGTTATTTTGCCGCGAACATAAAAGAGAATCCTTTTCCAATGATCATTGGATTTCTGTATGCATTTTACAGCAAGCTATTTCGGTTGCATTTTATAAAAAGCAATGATAACAAGTTATTGGCTGCGACAATGGGGGTGCCTCCGTTTTTTGTTAAAGAGTATCAAAGTGCAGCACGC
>JAVVFR010000196.1:0-3331 GCA_032250595.1 Bacteroidales bacterium
GAAGCAAAAATTCCGAATAACGGGAAATTAATGAGTATTGTTGCTATGGAAAAATGAATAGTGCAATAAACTGACTTACCTTTTTATAAATGATGCACGCTTTGTTGTAACTGACAGGGCGAAGCTGTGTCAAGGAAAAAAATAATTGATCTGATTTATCATCAAAGCATCTTTTATGACTAAAATATTACTTACCGGAACAGCTGGTTTTATTGGTTTTCACCTCGCCAATCGTATGCTAAAGGAAGGCTGGGAAGTTATTGGAATTGACAATATCAACGATTATTACGACCGGAACTTAAAATATGACCGGTTAGCTTACACCGGTATTGAGAAAGAGAAAATTGATTATAATCTGGCTGTTCAGAGCAAAACTGAAGCCGGTTATCGTTTTATTAAGCTAAATCTCGAAGACCGTGATAACATCAACAGGCTCTTTGCCTCGGAAAAATTTGACTACGTCTGCCACTTAGCAGCACAGGCCGGTGTAAGATACAGCCTTGAAAATCCATATGCTTATATCGACAGCAACATCACCGGTTTTATCAACATTATTGAAGCATGCCGGCACCATAGCATCAAACACCTGACATATGCGAGCAGTTCCAGTGTATATGGATTAAATAAGCTGATGCCACTATCTACCCATCGTAGTGTTAATCATCCTATTAGCCTCTATGCTGCAACAAAAAAAAGTACTGAACTTATAGGACACACTTACAGTCATCTCTTTAATATTCCTACCACGGGGCTGCGCTTTTTCACAGTTTATGGCCCATGGGGAAGGCCCGACATGGCGCTCTTCATCTTTACTAAAGCAATATTGGAGAATAAGCCAATTCAAATATTCAACAACGGTGACATGATGCGGGATTTTACTTATATCGATGATATTATTGAAGGAGTCAACCGAGTTATTATCAAACCTGCGATACCCAATTCAACATGGTGTGGAGAAAACCCAGATCCTGCTACATCATCAGCACCATATAAAATTTACAATATCGGAAATTCAAACCCGGTAATGTTGCTGGATTTTATTAAGACTATCGAAGAGAAACTTGGGAAAAAAGCCATTAAAGAATATAAACCGATACAAGCAGGTGATGTGCCGAAAACATTTTCGGATGTCACCGACCTTGAAAAAGATCTTCATTACCGACCCAACACATCCGTTACGGAAGGGATCTCCAACTTTATTGATTGGTATCTTGACTATTATAAAATTAAACGATAACATAAAATGTGATTTTATTGTATCGGTTTAATTCAACCACTTTTTCTGTGTTCACAGCCCATAAAACATTGCACCAATTCATCTCCAACCATGATATGATAAATAATGGAACCGCTTACAACAAAAGACCTATTAATTATTCATGAAACATTTTCACCATGAAAGGTATCATTCTCGCCGGCGGTGCCGGCACACGTTTACATCCTGTCACACGGGTTGTCTCCAAGCAGCTCTTACCTGTTTATGACAAGCCGATGATCTACTATCCTTTGTCGGTGTTGATGCTTGCCGGCATCCGGGAGATACTGGTTATCTCCACGCCACATGACTTACCGATGTATCGCACCCTCTTTGGCGATGGCAGTCAGTTTGGCCTCTCCCTGAGTTATGCTGAGCAGCCCAGCCCTGACGGCCTGGCACAGGCTTTCATCATCGGGGAGGAGTTTATCGGCAGCGATGATGTATGCCTTATCCTGGGCGACAATATTTTCTACGGGGCCAACCTCTCCAATATCCTTACTGATGCGGTACAGAGTGTAGAGGAGGAGCGTAATGCCGTGGTCTTCGGCTACTGGGTCAACGACCCGGAGCGTTACGGGGTGGCTACGCTGGATGAACACAACAACGTCACGGCTATCGAGGAGAAACCCATAGACCCGCAGTCGAACTGGGCCGTGGTGGGCCTCTACTTCTACACCAACGAGGTCATCACTATCGCTAAAGCGGTGAAGCCCTCCGCCCGTGGTGAGCTGGAGATTACCGCTGTGAACGAGGCTTTCCTGAAGAGAGGCCGCCTGAAGATGAACCTTATGGGCAGAGGCTTTGCATGGCTCGACACCGGCACACAGGAGAGCCTCCTGGAAGCCTCCAACTTCGTGGAGACGATAGAGAAGAGACAAGGCCTTAAGATAGCCTGTCCGGAAGAGATAGCCTACCATAAGGGATATATCACCAAAGAACAACTCATGCTGTCGGCAGAAATGATGGGTAAGAGCAGCTATGCCACCTACCTGAAGCGCCTCGCCGACGGAAAGAGCGCTTCCTCGTTGTGATGCGTGACTTCACCATCGATAGCTTCACCCTGCTGCTCGACACCCTGTTGGCACAGGGCTATGCCTTCCAGACTGTAGCGGAGTATATGCAAAGCCCTGCCGAAAAGGTAGTGGTACTGCGTCACGATATCGACGCACGCAAGAAGCAAGCACTGTTGTTTGCCACACTGGAACAGCAACGCAGTGTCAAAGGCACCTTCTACTTCAGGGTGGTGCCGGAGAGCTGGGACGAGAAGATCATCACCGCAGTGCATAACATGGGCCACGAGGTAGGGTATCACTATGAAGATATCGACATCGTCCGTAAGCAAGACCATATCAAAGACCATCAAAAAGAGTGGAGCACCTTGTCGGACCGTGCCTGGAAGCATTTCCAACAGCAGCTGTCACGGTTGCGGGAGCTCTCCCCTGTCACCACCGTATGTATGCATGGCAGCCCGTTGTCGCCGGTGAGCAACAGAAAGCTCCTGGAGGAACACGACTATAAAGCGCTGGGTATCACCTGCGAGCCTTACCTCGACCTCGACTTCTCTCAACTATATTACCTCACCGACACCGGTAGGCGATGGGATGGCCAACGGGTTAGCATACGCGATAAAGTCGATCAACAACAACAGAAGGCGTTTCAACAGCTTATGCCACGCACGACAAAAGATATCATCACCCTTATCGAAAACCGGACAATGCCGGAGAAAGTCATGATCACCCTGCATCCGCAACGATGGAGTGATAAATGGTTGCAATGGATGAAAGAGCTTGTATGGCAGCGTGTTAAGAATGTGGTGAAGCGGGTTTTGTTATGGAAGTAGGTATGAATATTTTATTTCATTAATAACCTAGGAATGTTCCTCGTAAAGACACAAAAAAATCGAAACGACCTTCGCGATCTCGGCGTAAAAACAATATTTAAAAGTTTCTCGCAAAGACCGCAAAGAATGATACACGCAAAGACCGCAAAGAAATCGAAACAACCTTTGTTTTTCTGCATGAAATCTTTTTTCCCTATATATAGACCATAGAGAAATAATATACGCAGAAATCT
>JAVVFR010000196.1:3341-4144 GCA_032250595.1 Bacteroidales bacterium
CTTTAAGATAATGACAGAAAATGAAATATCTTTCAAAATAATAGGTGCAGCACTCGGTATACATAAAAGTATAGGGCCGGGATTATTAGAGTCCGCTTATGAAAATGCTTTGGCTTACGATTTGAAAGAGATGGGTTTAGATGTTATGCAACAGGTTCCAATGCCTTTTATTTATAAGAAAGTAAAGCAAGAAGTTGGGTACAGGATAGATTTATTGGTTAATAATAAGATCATCATAGAAATAAAAGCTGTGGAAGCATTAGCCCCTGTACATTATGCTCAGTTATTAACATATTTAAAGTTATCTGATTTAAAATTAGGCCTTTTAATAAACTTTAATTCAAAAATTTTAAAAGACAATATTCACAGAATAGTGAATAATCTTTAGTCTTTGCGTGAAACATTTTATCCGGCCTTTATAAAGAATATTTATTTAATAATTCGGCGAACAGGAATAAGTAATGGGACATCTGATTTTTATTATTCCTCGCAAAGACCCGAAGCCAAATATGCTCAAAGACCTCGAAGAATAGAACTTTGCGCCCTTTGCGTGTATCATTCTTTGCGTTCTTTGCGTGAAACATTTTATCCGGCCTTTATAAAAAATATTTAGTAATAATTCGGCAAACAGGAATAAGTAATGGGACATCTGATTTTTATTATTCCTCGCAAAGACCGCGAAGCCAAATACGCGCAAAGACCGCGAAGAATACAACTTTGCGCCCTTTGCGTGTATCATTCTTTGCGTTCTTTGCGTGAAACATTTTATCCGGCCTTTATAAAGAATATTTATTTAATAATTC
>JAVVFR010000197.1:0-4135 GCA_032250595.1 Bacteroidales bacterium
GTTTTGTTAATGCTAAAAGGGTCATCACTGCTTCATGAATCTCCGATCCATCAAAAACACCACTGCCTGATAAAATTACTGCAAATCTCTTCATAGGGTTCCATTTTTGTTTTAAATTACAATATATACAATTTTATGTATCTATTGCAATGATTTCCATTGTTTTTTATATGCTTTTTTAAAGTATCTGAAAAATTTATCGTGTTTTGTATACAGTTTTACCAGATCTTTCCATCTGCTTTCCGGAGAAGATTGAAAATCCCTTTCGGCAAGCAGCCGTGCGGTTTTCTCCTGGATATTTCTTGACTGATTACGCGGGTATCCTCTTAGTTGCAGCTCTTTTAACATACGAAAGGCTTTATCGGGTGCAGGTTGGTTGGCATAGTAATAGGCTGTTTGTAAGACAAAATTGTTGTGTTGCTCTAAAGCGAAATTGAAAAAAGGTTGATGATTCAGCCCGTATATACTAACATTGTACTGTGAATAATACTTTTCCAAGGCGAGATAAGTATTCAGTGCATCAAGGCTTTTGTATGCTTCAAGATAGTCGTGTGTCTCTTTCAGCATTTGCTGATATTGGATTGCCGGTGTAAGCTGTTTCAAATACATGGTAGCACCTGAATCGGTTAATCTACAATCCGGTGATGCCGCAACAACGGCTATGGCTTCTTCAATTTTGTCTCTTGCCTTTAGAAATGACCTGTTTTTGGCATTTTCTGTTGCTTGCTGCATCAGCTCATTATACCGGTCGCGCACCAAACGGCACTCTTCTCCAAGCAGGGTGTCTTCTAAAAATGATATTTGAAGGGTAATATCTTTGTCATGCTGCAATCCGTATTTGCCTATCATTTGAATTATCTTTAGCAGCTGGTCTTTACTGGCCATCAACTGTTGTTCATCAATGCTACTTTTTAATTCATCACACATCTGCAGCACGATGCCTTTGGCAGCTCTTTTTCTGTCCTGCAAATCGGCATTGCTTACCTCTAACGACCCTTGTTTAGCAATGCTTATTGCCCGGTTGAAGAATGGGAGTGCAGAAACATAATCCTTTCTTTCCAATAATGATTTTCCCTGGTTTATATTGTTTTGATATTCAGCTATCAGTATACGGTTCAGGGCTGTTTTTGCTTCTTCGTTGTTTGGAATATACTGAGGATATAATGATTGATACGTCATTGCTTCGGAAGCATAGCGTTTGGCGCTGTTCAGATCACCGGTATGAATAGCTTCATAGGATTGTGTGATTAACTGCAGGTAAATACCATACCTGCTCGTCTTTTCACGTATGTCAATCTGGTTTTTTTCACATCTTGAATAAAAAGTGCTGCATAATTTTCGTAGTGAAGCGATATCATTAATTGCATCATGATAATTTTTTTGCCGGTTCAACAAATCGATCCGGTGAGAAAAAGCATTATATAACTCTTTTGCTACATCATTAAAAGAGGTTCCTGTCAGCTTATGTGACACTAAATAATTATTGGCCTCTTCGAGATCATCAAGTGCGGTTGAGAGATTGCCATTGTTTATCTTCGTTAATACCGGTTCAAGCAGTTGATTACATTGACCAGTATGGGCTTGCTGTATCAAGTTGGTTATTGATTCAGTATGTCGGATCCCATACTCGTACACAATCGATTGACCATAGGAGAACAAACTAACGGCATCTTCATACTGTTTATTTTTCAGTTGTTTTTTACCCTCTGTCAGGTAAGCGTTAAGGAGACGCTCTTTATAAATATCCAAAGCTGCCATGTTCATTACCCCGGGATGATCGTGGGTTAAAGCAATAGCCTCTTTTAATTGCTGTTCTGCTAACAAGTAGTCTCCGGCGTTTATCGCTTGTTGTCCGATAAACAGTATATTTGCCAGAACTCCCGACCATGCTTCGTTGAGGTATCTTGAGGCATCTGATGTAAGAGGATATTTGTATTTTTCTGATACATACAGGGCATGATTCAAAACCTTAACAGCTTCATGATACATCTTTCGATTGGTGAGTTGTATGCCTGACATTAAGACTTCTTCACAGAAACCTGCTATCAGGTTATCCAGATGCTTTTGGTTGTTTATCCCGCTATGTATCGAGAGGTATGCTATGGCTTCATCAATTTTTTCTTCGACAGCCGGAAGGTCGCCATTTATAAGAAGCTCATTGCCCAAGGTGATGATACGGTTAAAATATAAATAATAGATATCGTTGAGCCTTGATTCTAATGCAACGAAATTGGTTAATTTTTTGGCATTCTGTTCACAGAAAGAGATAATATCCTGATATTTTTGGGCAGCGCGTTGGTAATTTCCGGCTGCGATATCGCGTTCCGCATCAGATGTCATATCATTCAGGATTTGGTCGAAAAGCTTTTGTGCATCATCGTTGGTTAAGATATAAACACCATGCTCAAATTGAAAGTCGGTGGCTTTGTTGATATAATAGATGGCTATTTCTAACCTGCCTGCTCTCCATTCTGTTTCTGCACGCTGCAGAAGGTCGGTATATTCCTTGTACTTCTCTGATGTTATTGCTTCCTGAATGGCATCAAGCAGTGTCTCCCCTTTATTTTGATATTCATAAGAAGGTTGCATTGAAGCAAGCATATTGTTGATACGTTTACGTGACTCGCGGTAGAGGCCATTGTCGAAGTCAATATAAGCTATGTAATAATGACTTGGGTAATGGGCGTTGTTGATTGTAAGCGCCTGATTAAAGAACGACAAGGCGGTTTGTTTGTCTCCTCTCTGATAAAAAGCAAGTCCTTTGTTAAAGTACCTGGTGTCGAGTGTCTTAAGCATATTGCCAAGCTCTTCGGATATATTTTTATAGAGAGAAGCGAATTCATTTAACTTATCAAGCAAACGTAAAGGATCATTTTTCTTTAGCTGCAGTGAACCGGTGTAATCGATATCAATGATTTCATCCACCCCTTGTTTCATGGTAGAAAGATCGTCACGATACTGATGGAGCATATCGAGATTGTTCAAATCAAACTGTTTGATGTCATTGATAATACGCTTTAGCCATGATGCATCTTCTTTGTAACCATCAATGGTTGCCAAGCGATTATTGACTTGCTGCAGTGCTGATGAAGAGTGGTAAAACAGTAATCGTTTATTTGTTCCTTCCAAAGGCAGCAGCTTCATGGCAAGGTCACTGCTGCTAATGGTATCGGGAATTGTAAAACTTGATAGAGTACAATATTTACCAATTTGTGTCATCTCTGCCGTTGATACACTGTAAAACGCTTCTTCATAAAAGGGATTGTTATTATTGTGAAGCAATTGAAGTTTGAAGTTCATACGATCAGGGTAGAGCACACCATCCATAGGAAATCCCTCTACCATTGTTGATCGGCCTGTAATACCTTCACTGCTAATCGAAGTGTTGACTTCCAGCATTGAACCTTTTTTCCGGATTGATAACAAAATGTTATAATGCATAGTATAGGTAAACCCTACCGGTGATGCTTGTGATAAAACTGTAGATATCGAGCGTATGATAGCGTTGGTATTTGCTTTGTCGGGAATATTTTCATTGATAAAAGAGAAAGTATAGTGATGGGTTGTTTCACTATGAAAAAGTAATTTCTGACTTTTTGTATTATTTGTTAACGGTTGGTCAATTTGTGCGGTGGCTGTAGCAGCTATCTGTAATAAAAAGACCAGGTGAAAATAACGAATCATACTATTTTTCTTTAGGGTTATTATTAATACCGTGTGGTGCATGAATTATGTCAAATCTAATTTACAAATTAATGCTTTATTGTACAAAAGAAACAAATTAATTCTAATCGATAATAGTTATAACTGATATTCCTTGTATTTTTGTGATGAAAAAACACTTTCAACTGAGAACTATGGATAACAAACCTGAAGAAAAGCGGTCGCTGAATTTTATTGAAGCAATCATTGAAGAGGATATTAAAAACGACACATTTCAGGGCAGGGTACATACCCGTTTTCCACCTGAGCCTAATGGTTATTTACATATAGGCCATGCAAAATCCATTTGTTTAAACTTCGGTTTAGCGGCAAAATACAATGGCAGATGCAATCTCCGTTTCGACGATACCAATCCGGAGGCTGAGGAGTTGGAGTATGTGAATGCTATCAAAGATGATGTACGATGGTTAGG
>JAVVFR010000198.1:0-4121 GCA_032250595.1 Bacteroidales bacterium
TTTTGAGGAGGAAGAGTATCTTCCTAACATTTATGATGCTCTGGAGGTAACCAATGATAAAGGGGAGACAGTAATATTAGAGTGTCAGCAAGATATTGGAGAGAGCACGGTTCGGACTATCGCCATGGACTCTACCGATGGTATGACTCGTGGTTTGGAGGTACGTGCATTGGGCAGAGGCATCTCTATGCCTGTTGGGCCTGAGATCAGTGGTCGGTTGTTTAATGTTGTTGGTGAGACCATTGATGGGATGGGCCCTGTGAAAACCAAAGACTCTTATGTCATTCATCGTGACCCACCTACCTTTGAGAACCTTTCTACGAGTAAAGAGGTGCTTTATACCGGCATCAAAGTAATCGACCTTATTGAGCCTTATTCAAAAGGAGGGAAGATAGGGTTGTTTGGCGGTGCCGGTGTCGGGAAGACGGTGATTATCATGGAGCTGATCAACAATATTGCGAAGCAATATGCCGGGATGTCGGTTTTTGCCGGTGTAGGAGAGCGTACAAGAGAGGGCAACGACCTGTTGAGAGAGATGATTGAGTCGAAAGTTATTCGTTACGGCGATGCTTTTCTAGAAAATATGGAACAAGGCGGTTGGGATTTAAGCAAGGTTGACAAAGCTGAGTTGGCGAAGTCACAGGCTACTTTGGTATTCGGGCAGATGAACGAGCCTCCCGGAGCGCGTGCCAGGGTGGCACTGTCGGGGCTTACCCTGGCAGAGTACTTCCGTGATGGAGACGAAGAGTCGGGAGGAAAAGACATCCTGTTTTTTATTGACAATATCTTCCGTTTTACCCAGGCAGGATCCGAAGTGTCGGCACTGCTCGGACGTATGCCTTCTGCTGTGGGATATCAACCCACCCTTGCCAGTGAGATGGGTATTATGCAGGAGCGTATCACTTCCACCAACCGTGGATCCATCACTTCTGTGCAGGCGGTGTATGTGCCCGCCGATGACCTTACCGACCCCGCTCCCGCAACTACCTTCGCCCACCTCGATGCTACCACAGTCTTGAGCCGTAAGATTGCTTCCCTCGGTATTTACCCCGCCGTTGACCCGCTGGATAGTACCTCCCGTATTCTATCCCCCGATGTGCTGGGCGATGAACACTACAATACAACACAAAGGGTGAAAATGATCCTGCAACGGTATAAAGAACTGCAGGATATTATCGCTATCCTCGGTATGGATGAGCTCTCTGATGAAGATAAAGAAATCGTTCAAAGAGCACGTCGCGTGCAGCGTTTCTTGTCACAACCCTTTTTCGTCGCCGAACAGTTTACCGGTATCAAAGGTACTATCGTTTCTATCGAAGATACTATTAAAGGATTTAATATGATTATCGACGGGGTGACCGACGAATACCCTGAAGCAGCTTTTAATATGGTGGGTACTATTGAAGAGGCTATTGAGAAAGGAAAGAAGATATTAGACGATAATGTCAAAAATAAATAAGCCGTAATGCATATTGAAATTATCAATCCACAGAAAGCGCTTTTTTCCGGTGAGGCGGTCGTTGTACAGTTTCCCGGGAAAGAGGGTTCTTTTGAAGTAATGGAAAATCATGCCCCATTGATAGCGGTGCTTAAAAAAGGGAGGGTGCGTATTGTAGCTCCTGATAAAAAAGAAGCCTTTGTAGAGGTGGAAGGCGGGCTTGTTGAGGTGAAAGATAATGTAGTGATGGTGCTGGCTGAATAAAAAAACAAATATTTTTCTCCGTTTATACGGATGGCATGCTGTGGATTGTTATTCAGGAAGCGATCATCCATGTTGCAGCTGCAGCAATTACCAGATAGAGTATCCATTTTACAAATTTAACACCGTGTTTCACAGCAATGCGGCTGGAGATCAAAGCACCTGCCATATTCCCTCCTGCCATCGTAAGGCCGTAAACCCAGTTTACCTGATCGTTAAGGATAAAAATTGCCAGTGCTAAAGGGGTGTATGCCAGTATAATAAGTACTTTTACGGCATTGGCCCGCACCAGGTCGAGGCCTGCCGTAAACGCCAGGCTGGTTAGGATAAAGATCCCTATCCCCGCCTGGATAAAACCTCCGTAAATACCGATAAAGAAAAATAGTGGATATCGCCAAAATCGTGTGTGAACAGTGTCAATAGGTTGTCCCTCTAAAATCTTTTTCGGGTTCAGCAGCATCACTACCAGCATCACCACCAATACTATTCCAATCACGGTGTGCATCACTTCTTTATCAATATCTACCGCGATCTGAGCACCGATAACAGCTCCAACAACAGCAGGAATGATAAAATGAAGATCGTAACGGAACCGGTATTGTCTCTTCTGATGAAAACTGCTTACCCCAACTACATTTTGCAGCAGGATAGCAACCCTGTTGGTGCCATTGGCAGTGAGGGGGTCGAGGCCCAACGCAATAAGCAAAGGCAGGCTCAGCAAAGATCCACTGCCGGCCATGGTGTTGATAAACCCTACGGCAAAACCCGTCAATACAACGAGTGTGTATATGAGATATTCAGGAAGGTCCGTTATCATAAGCAACAATATTACAAATTTTTTAAGTCGATGGTATTGTTTTCATAAAAAACATTGTGTAGGTTTGTCGAAAATAAAGCGTCATGTTGATCATAGGTATTGCCGGTGGGTCAGGAAGTGGAAAGACAACCGTGGTGAAAAAAATCACAGGATATTTCTCTAACTGTGATGTAGCCGTTATCTCACAGGACTCTTATTACAAAGACCTGAGCTATCTCAGTTTTCAGGAACGCAAAAAGATGAATTTCGATCACCCTTCCGCCATTGAATTCTCTTTGTTGGAAGAGCACTTAAAGCAGCTGAAGAGCGGTAAAGCTATCGAGATGCCGGAATACAGCTATGTTACCTCAACACGATCGTCGACAACCATTACCATAGCTCCTTCAAAAGTGGTTATTCTGGAAGGCATACTTATTTATACCTACAAAGTGATCCGTGACCTGCTGGATATCCGTATTTTTGTGGATGCCGACCCCGATGACCGTCTGATGCGTATCATCAGACGTGATGTTAACCAACGTGGACGTTCTTATGACCAGGCTCTTAAGCATTACGAGCGTTTTGTGAAACCGATGCATCAGCAATTTATTGAACCCAATAAAAGGTATGCAGATATCATCGTTCCGCAGGGTGGGGAGAACAGGGTAGCCATCGATCTTATTGTAAGCCGTATAAAACATATTCTCTCTGAATAAACATCCTGTTATTCAACCAACCCCATGCGTTGTTTGGGGGTAAAGCCTGCATCTTCTATCGCCTTTATGATCCCCTGCCGGTCAGTTGAATAACTTGCTCCTGCTTTCGATACTACGTTCTCTTCTATCATGATCGATCCGAAGTCGTTGCCACCGGCATGCAGGCAGAGTTGTGCGACATCAAAACCAACGGTAAGCCAGGAGGGTTGCAGTGTAGAGATATTGTTAAGCATGATCCGTGCGGTGGCAAACAGCCTTACATAACCGGTGGCTGTGACACTGTTTTTAACACCTTTTTCTTTCAACAGCCGGGTGTCTTTATCCTGGAAAGGCCACGGGATAAAAGAGACAAAGCCGTATGCATCAGCAGGCCTGGCCTCTTGTGTCTCTCTGAGCAACATCAGGTGTTGTATCCGCTCCTCAAGGGTTTCTATATGGCCAAACATCATCGTAGCTGAAGTGGGTATGTTTAGCTCATGAGCAGTTTGCATCACCGACAGCCACTCTCCGGTGAGGCATTTACCGGGTGATATTGTTTTCCTGACACGGTCAGCGAGTATTTCCGCCCCGGCCCCCGGCAGGGAGTCGAGCCCCGCAGCAGTGAGTTGTTCTAATACCTCCCGGTAACTGCAGCCCTCCATGCGGGCAAGGTGTACTACCTCCGCTGGCCCTAAGGCATGCAGCTTCAATGAGGGAGATAGCTCTTTCAGCGACCGGAAAAGACCGGTGTAAAAAGAGAGACCCAGCCCCGGATGTAAACCCCCCTGTAACAATAACTGACGGCCCCCCAGATGATGCAAAAATGCTATCTTCTCACGGTATTCATCAATAGTGGTGATGTAAGACCCGGATGCGTTGCTGTGACAATGAAAATTACAGAACCAACAACCCGCTTTGCATATATTCGTGA
>JAVVFR010000199.1:0-4114 GCA_032250595.1 Bacteroidales bacterium
CTGAAATAACAGCAGCCAATCCGGGAATAGATATTCATTCACTTCAAATCGGCCAGCAACTAAATATCCCCTTTAAAAAATTTACGGGAGAGAGCCTTGTTGTCCTTGCCAAAGAGAAAGATACCATTATCGTACATATTGTAAAAAAAGATGAAACAATTTATAGCATCTCAGTACAACACAAAGTGTCGATCGACAGCATCATAGAGTGGAATCCAATATTGATGGACGAGCCACTGAAGAAAGGGCAAAAGATCATCATCAAAAAACGCATAAAATCGCCACACCGGATTGTTGAAGGAAGAACCACACAATACGACACTATTCTGCACCAGATAAAAGAGAAAGAGACCTTATGGAGCTTAGCAAGGCGTTACAAAGTGACGGTTGATGAGATTCTCTCTCTTAATCCTGAGCTGAAAGACGGCTTAAAGGAAGGATACTATATTTATGTTCCGGTACCAAAGGTTAAAGAGGCCGAAGCAGTGGCTTCTCCGGGAAAAGGGTGTGAATTTTCACGTTACCGGAACAAATATAAAATCGCCCTGATGCTGCCGCTATACCTCGATCAGGTTGACCGTATCTGGATCAGCCCTGATGACAACCTCTCGAGCAAGCCATTTTTTAAATCATTTAGCTTTGTGGAATTTTATGAAGGTGTGCTTATCGCTATTGACTCCCTGAAAAAAACTGGACTCACTGTCGACTTATACGTTTACGACACACAAAACGACAGCAACGCTGTGAAAAACATCCTGAGAAAACCGGAGATGCCTTATATGGATCTGATTATCGGGCCTTTTTTTGAACATAACTTTGGTATCGCCGTTAAATATGCGCACCAGTATAATATCAAAATCGTCAGTCCTTTTGCAAGAAACACAGCAATGATAAACCGGTATAACAACTTCTTTCAAATACAACCCTCCTCAGGATCACGTATCAAACAGATTGCTGAATATGTTGCACAAACATACACCAACCCCAGTATTATCCTTGTGACGGATAATCACGATGATGATACCCAGATCACTGCAATTTTCAAAGAACAACTCGAAATGATGGCTGAGCTGCAGGGGCAAAAAATCCAGCTTTTTCAGGTCAACTACAGCGAAAGTGGTTATACAGGGGTGGCAAAGATGCTTGATGCACAAAAAACAAATGTTGTCATCAATCTAATCACTGGAGAAGCAAAGGTATCCAACTATGTCAACAATATGTCGAAAATGCTCAAGACCTTTGATATCGTAATGTTTGCCCACCCCGAATGGCGCGACTATGCTACATTCGATCTGCAAAACCTGATGGACCTGCAACTGCATATTTATACCACTACTTTTGTAGATTATAGCCAACCGGCAGTGAAGTGGTTCCTGAAAGAGTTCAGAGAACGCTTTAAAACAGACCCACATAGCAACAACTATGCTTTCCTTGGATATGATATCACCTTCTTCTTCCTAAAAGCACTGTATGAGAACGGCCTTGATTTCGAAAACTGCCTCGAAAAACTGGAAACACAACCCACCTCAACGCTATTTAAGTTCGAACAAAAAGATGGAAAGGGGTTTGAAAATATATTTATAAATATTTATAAATATAACGAATATGAGCTAACCCTTCTGAACCGATAAATGCAATTATTCTCTCAAGTCAATATCTTCAACACCGGGATGGTCTTCACTCTTCCATACAAAAGTGCTGTCAGGAATAGCTTCGTTGGTCTTAAATGAATCGATGTCAATGGTTTGGCTTACATTATTAATATTATAAACCGTTGTGCTTACAATCTGATGATTGGTTTTATTGATACGTAACCGCACACGATGATAAGACTTATTGTCCTTTTTTGGATAAAGGTCAACAATGATCACTTTATTTTTCTTGTACTGCTCTTCTCTTATCCAACGGGTATCGAATTTCGACGAATAATTCTTCAAAAGATTAAGTGGGTTTGCAAAATCATCGCCTTCATCAACATCGGTGATATGACACTCTTCCGACTCTTTTATATAAGTCCATTTTGTTGTTCCGTCGCTATATATGGTCTGGCCGGCAAACTTCAGATAATACTTACTTCCTTTGGTCCATACCCTTCCCTTCTTGGTGCTGTTGGTCTTACCTTCTTTCTTTTCAGTAAAGGTGAAGTTTATCTTTATCGTACTGTAGGATTCGAGTTTTTCAGTAACCGAATTGAGTACTTTCTTTGACTTTGTATCCGACACTTGAGCATTTGCAAACATAGCAACCACGAAAGTGGCGATGATAAATAGTGCTGTTTTTTTCATTGTATATATTATTAATTCTATTACACCCTTAACCAAGGATTATCTGTTATTACTTCTCAAAAACTGTTCCAAAGACAACTCATCTTTGATAAGCACCTCTCTGGCCTTACTACCTTCGAATGCACCGACGATTCCTGCTGCTTCCAGCTGATCGATAAGACGTCCGGCTCTGTTGTATCCCAACTTCAGTTTTCTCTGCAGGAGCGAAGTAGATCCATGTTGATGTCTAACGATCACGTAAGCAGCTTCTTCAAAAAGCTCGTCACGATTTTCTGGATCATCCTCTTTACTGCCGTTGCTGTCGTCGTCTTCGTATTCAGGCAGTGCATAAGCCTCTGGGTAGGCCCTTTGCGAGCCAATGAAATCGGTAATTTTCTCCAGTTCAGGAGTATCAAGGAAAGCACATTGCAGGCGTATGATATCGCTGCCGGTAGAGAGGAGCATATCTCCCCTTCCCACGAGCTGATCGGCACCACCGCTATCAAGGATGGTACGGGAATCTACTTTTGCTGTCACCCTAAAAGCTATACGTGCCGGGAAGTTAGCCTTGATGGTACCGGTAATGATATTTACGGAGGGTCGCTGGGTGGCAATGATAAGATGTATTCCCACTGCCCTGGCCAGCTGCGCCAACCGTGCAATAGGCCCTTCTACCTCCTTGCCCGACGTCATTATCAGATCGGCAAACTCGTCTACTACCAACACGATATACGGAAGGTATCTATGCCCTTCACGTGGGTTTAACTTCCGAGAGACAAACCGGGTGTTGTACTCCTGCACATTCCTTACCTGAGCAAGCTTGAGCAGGTCGTAGCGCTGGTCCATCTCTATACATAATGAATTGAGCGTACGAACAACAATTTTATTCTCTGTGATAATCGCCTCATCGGTATCTGGCAGCTTTGCCAGATAGTGCCTTTCAATACGCGAATAGAGGGTCAGCTCAACCTTTTTAGGATCGACAAACACAAACTTCACCTCTGCCGGATGTTTCTTGTAAAGTATTGAGCAAATGATGGCATTCAAACCCACCGACTTACCCTGCCCCGTGGCACCGGCAATAAGCAGGTGTGGCATCTTGGTCAGATCTGCTATATATGACTCGTTGGCTATAGTCTTGCCTAGCCCGATAGGCAAGGCATAATCACTGTTTTTATACCTTTCCGACCCCAGGATGGTACGCATTGAGACAATCTCCGGGTTTTGATTAGGCACCTCGATACCGATAGTGCCTTTTCCGGGGATAGGTGCAATGATACGAATGCCCAGTGCTGAAAGGCTAAGAGCTATATCATCCTCCAAATTCTTGATCTTGCTGATACGCACCCCCGGTGCCGGCACAATCTCATAGAGCGTAACCGTTGGACCTATCGTTGCCTTAATACGTTCAATATCGATGGAGTAATTTTTGAGCGTACGGATAATCTTGTTCTTATTCGCCTCCAACTCTGCCTTCTGCACATTGATAGTGTTACCGCCATGGATATCAAGCAGGTCGAGAGGAGGAAAACGAAAATCACGCAGTTCGAGTTTAGGGTTGTATAAGGTATCCAGACCGTAATGTTCCTTGTCATCTTCTTCATCCAAAATTTTCCCTGCCTCTTCTGCTGTTTCCTGCCCGTCATCTACCATTGGCTCAGAATGAGTCTTCTCTATGGTGAAATCAACAGGTTTCTCACCGGGACCTTTCCGTTCCCCGGGTGCCGGAGGTGGCGTCTGCCCGATCACTGTTACAGCAATATCATCAAAATTATCTTTGTGCTCCTCTTCCGCATTATTGCCATCAGTTAAATCTACTTCGACAGGTACTTCATCGTCATCATCTACAT
>JAVVFR010000200.1:0-4100 GCA_032250595.1 Bacteroidales bacterium
AAAGATTTTGCCAGGGATCACGGTATTACAAAGTCAAAAATGGGATATTGGGTAACCAAAGAAATATTTTTTCATTTGGTAACCTAATCTACACCTTTTCTATTGAATTCAACTGTGAAATTCTGAAGATTTCTGAAAAGAAAAAACCTTCAATCTCTTATTATTGAAGGTTTTCGTGAATTGTTGTCTTTGATTCTGTGGAGCTGCCGGGATTCGAACCCGGGTCCAAACGGGCAGCCGGGAGGCTTTCTACATGCTTATTCTGTTATTGATTGTCGGGTATGGTATGGGAACAGACACCCTTGCCACACCGTAATCCCGATTGTAATTCATCACACTCCCCGGGATAAGGAGTGGGAGAATACCAGTATTCACGCGCGTTCTGTGATCAGACAGGGTCTGGCGGCACTGCCTGCAGAACGTCTCGCCCCGGCACCTGGTGCCGGGTTAAAGCAATAATCTACTGTACTTCGATTATGCAGCAAGAGCGTAGTTAGTTTCGCCGTTTATATGTTTAGTAGCGGTTATCAACGGGCCTCGCCACCAACGCCCGGCATGCTTACATCCCCTCTTACACGCTGTCAAAACCAGTCAGCCCCATAAATGAAGGAAATAAACTTAAATCTTTGCAAAGGTAATAAAAATAAGGATACAATCAACTGATTTTCTGATAATGCTCCCATCCGATAGTGGTGCCTACGACATACAGGCAGTTTAGAAATCATACTCACAATGGCCTTGCATACCGAACAACATCTTCGCCGGTGATGGTCTTATCACACATGATCACCAAACGTTCTATCATATTTCGCAGCTCCCGGATATTGCCGGTCCATTGATACTTTTTTAAAGCTTCTAAAGCATCATCACCGATAGTCATCTGCGGTTTTCCCATAGCTATGGAAAACTCCTTAAGAAAAAAGCTTGCCAGTTCCGGGATGTCTTCTTTACGTTCACACAGCGGTGGCACATGAATAAGTATCACACTGATCCGGTGATAGAGGTCTTCTCTAAAACGACCCTCGTCTATCTCTTCACGCATATCTTTGTTGGTAGCAGCAATAACGCGTACATCCACAGGTATCTCTTTCTCACCACCGACACGTGTAATTTTATTCTCTTGCAGTGCACGTAATACTTTTGCTTGTGCGGAGAGGCTCATATCACCAATTTCATCAAGAAAGATTGTGCCGCCGGATGCTTGTTCAAAATCACCCTTGCGCTGTTTGATGGCTGAAGTAAAAGATCCTTTCTCATGTCCAAAGAGCTGGCTCTCGATCAGCTCAGAAGGTATGGCAGCACAATTGACTTCAATAAACGGGCCATTGGCTCTATCACTTTTCTCATGAAGCCACCGCGCGACCAGTTCCTTTCCGGTGCCATTGAGGCCGGTTATCAATACCCGTGCATCGGTAGGTGCTACCCGTTCAATCATTGTTTTAACCTCTTGAATAGCTTTTGAACTACCAATCATCTCATTGGCACCTGATATTTTTTTCTTAAGCGTCTTAGTCTCCTGTACCAGGGATGAGCGATCCATAGCATTCCGTATCGTAACCAACAAACGATTCAGGTCAAGCGGTTTGGCGATATAGTCGTAGGCGCCGTTCTTAATAGCCTCAACGGCTGTCTCAATTGTACCATGGCCACTGATCATCACTACCGGGGCATCGGTAATCTCTGTCAACCGCTCCAGCGTCTCAATGCCATCCATCTCCGGCATCTTGATATCACACAGGATAACATCATATTTTGTTGCCTTGGCTTTAGCCAACCCGGCCATACCATCAGCGGCATCGTCTACCTTAAATTTCTCATATTCTAAAATATCACGCAAAGTATTGCGTATACTCTTCTCATCATCAATTACCAATATTGAAGGCATAGTTATTTGTGTGTTAATTATTGCTCCATAATAAAATTGTGTCGCTAAGATAAAAATTCCAACGGATCTATCATAGTGATCCTGCTATAAAAACCAACATACTATAGGCAAATACTGTTCTGATCATCATGGTTTTAAGAATCAGTTCTACTCCCACCTCCTTCTCAATGAACACTCTTGCCTGGGTACATTCCAGCTTTTTTTTGTAGCTTCTTTTAACCGTCTTTTTCTTAATTTCCTTCGATAGCATATCTTTCTTCAGGTCTTACTGAAACTGTAATCCGACAGTATTTGACAACTGTCCTAATATCTCCTATGCAGCAGCACCACAACGCATACCAAAAAATTATGATCCGTAATCTTCGCATATCCCACTACTATCATTATACCACAAAATATCAGAACCTTACTTTTGTGCTGCTGTAATTAATATATCAATAGCCGCTTTACGGTGGTGTCTCCGCTATGCATAATGGTTACGATATAATATCCTGCAGGGATGGCTTCCAGAGAGATGGTAACAGGAAACTGTTCATTAGGTTTTACTGATTTTACCAGCATTCCGTTTGTTGTATAGATATTAACAGTAGCTTCTGACGACAAAATGGTATTACTATGGATAGCAACCAGGTTTTTAGCCGGGTTTGGTATCAGCGAAATATTGTCAGTGTTTTTCACGATCACATTTTTCATTCCGGAGTAGTCAATAGGGCTAGCATACTCAAACAGGGTAGCAGCGACAGACTTAGTAATATATTCAGCTAGGACAGGGCTATTGGCAGATGTTCCGATAGTATCGGCAGCGGTATGATAATAAGGGTTCCAATCCGGTCCATTAAAGTCGGAAGTCTCTATCATAAAGAGTGCCGGAACACCATTATCCCAAAAGGGTTTATGGTCGCTGGCATTAATAACCCAGGAGGTTGAGTCTACATCTACTTTCAAAAGTGGTACATAGATTGCCGTATTGGTTTTATAATTCATCAGCAGGTTAACAGAGAGATTATTAACACATACGCTCACGCTGGTATCTGCCCATGAAGGGTTATAAGCGATCATATCCATATTCATCATCGCTTCTACATCTTCCACAGCACACAGGCTGTCGGCAAAAGCCCTGCTTCCGTTAAGTCCTGTCTCTTCAGCAGAAAACAGGACAAACACAATACTCTTTTCAAAATCAAAACCATGGCTTGCCCTGAGAATATCTATTACCCCGGCAGTACCCGATGCATTATCGTCAGCACCGGCACCGGCAACCACTGCATCGTAATGTGCACCTACCACATGGTATTTGTCGGGATGTACCTTGCCATATTTTATTCCTACTACATTAGGAACTTCACTACTGCTATAATGATGTAGATAAACCGTATCAAGGTCATACTGTTTCATTACCAGTGCCAGATAATAAACAGCGGTATAGTCCTTATGTGCTGCAACCCTGTCCATGGGTTGCAAGGCTGCGATAACGGCAAACAACGAATCACCTGAAATGTTATTTACCATCTGTTGAACCTGTGAATTCTGACTCTGCAACTGCAGGGTGGCAACAAGCCATACCGCAGCAATGATATACTTCCTTAGCATCCTAATAGTTTTTTTATTCATTGTTACTGTAAAAATAGAGATTGACACACCATCAGATCATCCAAAAAATTTGTCCGGCAAAAATAGTACAATATTGTTTAGCCTTTATATTTTATCCATTTCCAGATCTCCTTATAGGAAGGTTTCTTTCCATACATCAGGATACCTGTTTTATATATTTTCCCTGCTATCCATGTAACAAACAGAAACGAAGCAACCAATATAACCATTGAGAATACCAATTCCCATATTGGCACTCCAAAAGGGATGCGCATCATCATAACGATGGGTGATGTAAAAGGAATAATAGAGAGCCAAACTGCTACAGGGCCTGAGGGATTATTGAGGATAAACGACGACATTATCAGCCCAAGTATTAGTGGGATAGTTATTGGCAACATAAATTGTTGCGTATCAGCCTCGTTATCAACCGCAGCTCCCACAGCTGCAAAGAGGGCAGAATACATTAAATATCCAAATAAAAAATAAAAAAGGAATGATAAAATAATAGTTGTAACCGGAATATCATTGACCAACATATAGAGTTGCTCTATAGTACCAATGGTATCTTTATTAATTGCAAGGTTCTCTTGTTCGGCGAGATTTGCACCGGGCGACATAAATT
>JAVVFR010000201.1:0-4073 GCA_032250595.1 Bacteroidales bacterium
GTGTGAAACCGCTTATCCCGGTGATGGTAGCATCATATTGTGATGGAGGCAGTATCTCTATATTATAGTCTTCTGTTTCACCGTAATTATATGTTCCACAAGGACTGACATTGGCGATCGAAGATCCATACATCAACACTACCCGCATCCGGGTAAGTCCTGTGGAGGCAGAAGCCGGAATGGCAGCAAACCCTGAAACGGTTTGTGCTGTGCTGTTGGTGACACCGAAGAAAATCGATTCAGTAGTTTTGTCGAAAATACCATCTTTATTCAAATCAACATACACTTCAAAGGCACATGTGTAAATAGAAGTGCCTTGGGGTTGTTGCGTGATGGAGATAGGATAAGGAATGCCTTTTTTAAACCCTTTTATCGGCAGCGAGGTAAAATCAGTATATGTTTTTGCACCAGTAGGTGATGGGTTGTTGATGTCTCCATAAGAGAAATGGCCAATGTCAATCAATGATGTATAGTTAGCACTGGATGGGCAATAGGTGGGTAAGGTGTGAATAACCTGTTCGGTCAGTGTGTCGTTGATAAGAATAGTATCGGTGGCAAGATTTGTAAAACACGTAAATTGATAAATAGCAAAGGCAGAGAGGTCGGCTTTTGACGAAAAGGTAAAGTGCAACGTGTCGCCGGGTTGGATAGTGGCAGCAATGGTGTCAACAACAGGTATATTATTATCTAACTGATACCCGACAGGGATGTTTTGTATGGCAAGGTTACCAAAATTTTTCACTACCATTGTTACCACTTCTGCATTTGTGAGCATTGAGTCAGTGCGGGGGGTAAGCAGTTCAATTACTCCTGCATCGTGATCAGGTTTTCCGAAAATGGTTACATTGAGAGGCAAGCGGTTGCCGGGGCATCCTAAAGAAGTAGGGTAAGGCAGTGCCGGGTTGAAAGCACCTATGGTTTGAACAGGTTGTGGTATGTCGGATAATACCCAATCGGAAGCGTTATTGTTATCGTTTATTACCCTGATCACTCCGGCTTTGCCCACAGCAGAAGGGATAGCTCCTGACCAGTCGGAAGGAGTTACTTGTGACCCCGTACCAAAGGAGTAGCCGTTTGTTGCGACAGCATCTGCTATTGCGCCATCCGGTGCTTCGAGCCAAAAGCCAAGCTGAGAGGTGGAGTAAACAGACTGGTTTCCTGCAACAAACATATTGTGGAGTGTGTCGTCAGTAAGGAGTGGGAAAGAATATATGGTAAGTACCAAAACATCACCCGGCCATAGCACCAGCCCCTGGGGTAATGTATAGTTGATGCTTTTATAACCTTCCATGATGAACCTGTAACCGGTCAGGTCAATTGCTGAGGCTCCTGTGTTGGTGATCTCAACACCATCCCACTGTGTGGTAGGTGGGATATAAGCAGGGTAGGGGTTGCTGGATCCGGCACCGGTGCTTTCGAGGGTAATCTCTGTGAACTTCACATTGCCAATACCTTTTCTTGCTTCAACAAAATAAGTTGTTGAGTCGTAGAGGACGGGTGTAGCATATGAAGATCCTATATGTATTGGCCCAACTGCTGTTGAAGAGTTGTACCAGTAAAGGGTGTCGCTGCTGATAGCAGTAACAACAGTGGCAGTTGCATAGGGGATGTTTTGATGTTGAACAGCGGGGTCGGCAGGCCCGGTGCCGGATATGATCTGAAGAGAGAGGGTGTCGTTGTCGTATATCGTGTCTCCGGTCAGCATCGAAAAGACTTTTATTGTGAATACTGAGTCAGTAGAAGAGGCTGTAGAGAGATCAGCCATGGTGTTAAAAGAGAAAAAACCAGTGTCGTTGGGGGAGAGGGTATCGGTAAATGTCTCTATCACCGGCGTGTTGTTACCAATTTGATATGCAAGCATCATATTCCCAAAAATAGTATCGATACCATAGTTTTTTACTGCTGTGATGACAGGCTGAAAATTCAGGTTGCATCCTGATACAGGATTGGTGACGGCAACAATACCTGCATCTTTATTTACGCCGGGTGAAATGCGGAAATCATCAATTGACATCCCTTCATACGAAACGTATGGGTCGGCTTTGAAGACAAACCTGAATCTTACCATTGGCTGATTGTTGAACAGAGACAGGTTATATTCAGATTTTATCCATCCACCGGAGGAGCCTTCCCATGCCGGCAGGCCACCGGAAGCATATACGGTATCGGTGTACCAATTAATACCGTTGGGATCGTTGAGGCCTCCCAGGTAATTCCATGTTACACCATCGGTAGTAATTTCCAGATGGGCGCCATCCCATGTTGATTCAGTATTCCGGTTTTGCCAGAATGAGAGTACCATATCAGTGGCTTGTGAGAAATTAAAGAAGGGTGAAGTAAGGATTGCGTCAACATTATTGCTATAGGCAGAGTCTTTATTTACTGTCCATGCATGCACCCCGGAGTGGGCTCCGGTTAAAAGGCCATAGTTGGGAGTGCCCCATTCCCACTGGGTCAAGGGGTCTGTTGTTGTAGGTTCCCAAAGTGTATCCTGTATTTCAAAATTGTTGTAATAGGGAAGATATAAACCGCTTGATGCAATAAAGGATAATGTTCCGATGGCAGGGTGTTGTGCTGCGTTATTGCTTGCAGAAGCATCAATGGCAATAATATGGTAGTTAATACTGTCGAGATCATTTACCGGTGGCAGGTAACCTCTGAAAGTATCTGTTCCAATCAAATTCATTCCGACAGTGTCCGGGGAGCCGTTATTTACACGGTATACAATGAATGCTGTATCGATACCTGAGGTGTCGGTGATATACGCAGTGATTGGAAACGGCCCAAGGCTAAAGACAATACCCTGCTGAACAGGTGGAGAGAGTGTGATGTTGGGTGGTGTAAGCTCAGATAAAGCACCCTGAATTATTATGTTGTCTAAAAACCAACCGTGATTATCAAAAACAGTTTGCGCATTTTCATCTTTCAGGATAAAACGTATTGCCACATACTGGCTGTTGGATGCCAGTGCCGAGATATCAAACAGTTCATGTTTCCACCACGAATTAAGGGGAGTAGATGGATTGCCCGGGAGCCAGCTGTTGTATGAGGTTGATGTGAATTTATTGCCTATGGAAGCAAACTGTCCTGCACCAAGGTAGTGTGATCCGGTTGCCCTGGCCCATGTTTGGCCTGAATCATTGCTCACCTCAATATACCCGGCATCAAAAAACTCAATTTTACAGATATGGCCGAACTCTAAAAGTATATAGGTGTTGCCTGTGGTGGAGAAAAATGAAGAAGTAAGCACCGATGAATCACCACCGGTATTGCAGTTTGCACTGTCGGAGTAATTGCCACCGGCTTGTAAACGACTGTTTATATTCCATCCCGGCGTACCCGATGATGTTAAAGATATGGATGAAGTGTTTTCAAAATCTTCTGAAAACAGAACAGTTTGTGCTGTAATACAGGTTGTAAAAACTACTATCAGAATAACCGCCAATGCTATTTTTTGCATATTCTTTGATGTTGATAAAAATATAAATTGATTTTCGTAAAGCCTATCCCAGCCTTTACCAATGAATCGATAAATGTAGCAATATCTAAATAGTTGTGCAATATAAAACATAAAATTACACTAACTTTGCTTATAATATAAAAACAGAAATGTATGAATATACCTGATAAAGAGAGTGAAGAGAAGATAGCACTAAACAGGTATCGTGCGTTGTTGAAAGTTATCAGAGCTACCAGTCAGGATGATAAGCGATTGATACGTAAGGCTTTTCAGATTGCAGCTGAAGCGCATAAAGGGATGGTGCGGCGCAGCGGAGAGCCCTATATAGTACATCCTGTTGAAGTAGCTATTATTGCAGCCGGGGAGATCGGGCTGGGTACTACATCAGTGGTTTGTGCATTATTGCATGATGTGGTTGAAGATACTGACTATACCTTATCGGATATAGAGGGGCTTTTTGGTAAGAAAGTAGCTAGGATTATCGATGGGTTGACAAAAATATCAGGTATTTTCGATCACTCTACCAGTTCGTTACAAGCAGAGAATTTCAGAAAGATGTTACTTACTCTCTCTGATGATGTGCGGGTGATACTTATTAAGCTGGCCGACAGGC
>JAVVFR010000202.1:0-4047 GCA_032250595.1 Bacteroidales bacterium
CGTAGCTCCCCTTGTTGAAGTATGGGGTTTTGGTTTAAGCCAACGTGATGCTGTGACGGATATTATCATCGACAGTATTTTACAATTTGTAGGGTATGAAAAAGTATCCCTGAAGCATAATCGACTGGTCAAGGAGGATAACCGGCTAACCATCAATTTCAATGCCATAGCACAAGGATATGCAGTAGATTATATCGGGACGTATTTACGGTCGAAGGGAATAACCTCTTTTCTGATTGACGTAGGAGGAGAAGTGCTGGCATCAGGGACCAAGCCTAATGATATCCCATGGCGCATTGCTATTGAGAAGCCGTCGGACGACCTGCCGGCAGCACGTGACCTCTCCGACAGCTATGTTCAGAAATACGCCCAGGTGATTATTAACATCTCCAACCGTGCAGTAGCCACCTCCGGTGACTATCGCACTTTCTACCTTAACGAAGAGGGCATAAAAGTCTCTCATACCATCAACCCCAAGACCGGCAAACCTGTAGATCATTCGCTTTTAAGTGCCACGGTAATCACTGACAACTGTGCTAAAGCCGATGCATGGGCTACTGCCTTTATGGTGTTGGGCGTTGACAGCGCTAAAAAATTATTGAAAACCAATGATGAACTGGAAGGGTTTCTAATATATAGTGATAATAACGGCCATACCGTTACCTACGCGACAGAGAATATAAAAAGACAATTGGAAGAGATTACAAGAGAAAAATGAAAAGACCCGGACTAAGGGAGCCCGGGTGTATTATGACAGCTTTCCCCATCAGGGATATTACAAGAACAACCTAATGATTCACCCGTCTTCGGGTCTTTCACCGAACAGGATTTCTCAAAACGGCCGTTTTTCTTAAAGATCATCTTTATCGCAATACCTGCTATTGCTATTCCAACCAATACAATAGAGAGCAAAATAATTTTTAGTAACATACTCGTAATTTTACAATAAACAACCGGATTATAACATTTGTTTAGTTTTTCTTTTTTTGGGCAAAGGCGAAACAGATAACGGATGCCGCGACGGAGGCGTTGAGAGACTCCGGTACCGGGGCTTCCGATGCTCTTGGAATAGTAATATAATGATGCACCATGGCATGTAGCCCTTTGCTTACCCCATGCGCTTCACTCCCTATTATCACCACAGACTTATCAGCAGGAATAACAGTATTGATATCTTCCCCCTGCATGTCAGCGGCATAAATCACCGGCAGTGGATCGCCAAAAACTTTTAAGGCATCGTTGAGCTCCGCTTCGATGACGGGGATTCTGAAGCGTGATCCCATTGATGCCTGCAACACTTTAGGGCTCCATGGGTCAACACACTCCGGTGATAATAACACCTGTTGTACGCCAAACCATTCGGCACTGCGTATGATAGTACCCATATTACCGGGATCACTGATACGGTCGAGGTAAAGAGTAACACCTGGCAAATCCGAGAGTGCCGGAGGTGCCGGTATCTGAGCTATTGCCAGCACACCGGATGGGCTCTTCTGCCCCGAAATACGTTCCATCGTCTTACCGGTAACCTGCTGCCAGAAAACATCATAACGCGCCATAATATCCCCATGACCCATCGCCCATAACTCCGTATGATATACCACTTCCAACACTAAAGGAGAAGATAATAACTCCTCCACCAACCTGGTACCCTCCGCAACAAACAAACCCTGCTCTGCCCTGTACTTTCTTTGTTGTAAAGACCTGATAAGCTTTATTGATAAAGGGATAGTCATACACAATCTTTTTACAAAGATAGCACTATCCGGGAAACAAAAAAATGTAAATAACACAGCAACGACAGGAAAAACAGGATTTCATCCCCTGCGTGTGGCCTTAATAGCAGACCGATGACATAGATATAATGGACTTTCGCAGATTGGAAAAGAAGCACTTCATGTGATGTGCTTACTTGTCTTTAACACATATGATCACTCTTCAGCATATACCTCAAAGTTGATCTCCACTTCAACCTCTTTATGAAGTTTAACTTTGGCAGTATAGTTACCTATCTGTTTAATAGAATCACCATCAAGGATGATCATTTTTCTATCAGCATAGAAATTATGTTGCTCTTTGAGGGCCTCGGCAATTTGTATTGCATTGACTGAGCCAAATATTTTACCGGTGGAAGCAGCTTTTGCACCAATTCTTATTGATTTTCCTTCAATAGCCTTGGCCAGCACTTCAGCATCTTCTTTCACCTTAGCCTCTTTATGTGCTTTTTGGCGTACGTTCTCTGCTCTGACCTTGAGTGCAGAAGAAGTAGCGGCAATAGCCATCCCTTGAGGAATGAGATAATTTCGGGCAAAACCGTTCTTTACCGTAACAATATCGTTTTCATGGCCAACATTAGGCACATCTTGTTTAAGAATGATATCCATAGTCTCTCCTCCTGATTATTTTAAAAGATCACCAACATAAGGCATAAGCGCCAGGTGGCGAGCCCGTTTAACTGCAACAGCGATTTTTCGCTGATATTTTATTGAAGTACCGGTAATTCTTCTGGGAAGAATTTTTCCCTGTTCGTTCACAAACTTCATCAGGAAATTGGCGTCTTTATAATCAATATATTTTATTCCGCTCTTCTTGAAACGGCAATACTTCTTCTTTTTTGTATCTAACGCAATAGGGGTTAAATATCTTATTTCGCTTTCGTTTTCAGCCATTTTTCTATCATTTTATAGATTAAACATTATCACTCTCGCCTTCAATAACAGGCTTTTCCACTTTTTCGCTTTTCTCTCTTCTCTTTTTCTCTGCATAGGCAACAGCATGCTTTTCCAATGCGAGTGTAAGAAAGCGCATCACACGTTCATCTCGTCTGAAAGCAACTTCCAAAGGATCTATAACAGTGCCTTCAGCCTCAAATTCGATAAGATAATAGAATCCTGTAGATTTCTTTTGAATCGGGTATGCCAGCTTACGCAGGCCCCAATTGTCTTCAAAAATAATGTTTGCTCCTTTCTCCTTGAGCAAATCAGTGTACTTTTTTACCGCTTCCTTCATCTGTTCTTCAGACAAAACGGGAGTTAAAATGAAAACGGTTTCGTAACGTTTTACCATCTGATTTGTTTTTTTATGAATAGAATAAATATCTTTTTTAAATGGAGTGCAAAAATAAACAAACTAAACTTAATTACAAAACATCTGCCTTGATTTTTAGTTCGTTTCTGTCTTTGTATAAATTATTGCAATTGCTTTTCATAAAATTATTGATTATATTTGCATAGCACATTGTCTGGCAATATTAAACCATCTCAGTATCTCTAACCTTTTATAACTTGCTCAAATTCTACATCATAATGAAAATCAAATTTCTATTTGTTTAATTATTCCTAACAACATTATTAAGCCAAAATTTATTTGCTCAAATAGCTATCAAAACTCTGTGTCTTTGATAGATACAACAATTTGGCAGGTTTATCAATCATCAGACTCCATATTTTGGTTTAATTACACTCCGACTGTTGCTTAAAATTCAATTATCATCAGTAATCAATATGATGCGGTTACATTACAGGTTGTGGAATGCGGATTACCAACTGAAGTATCGATCTCTCCAAATCCTGTACTGACAAACCTTACCATAAACTTTAACCGTTTTGTAAACCAGCCAATAAAGTTCCCTCTTTTTAACACTTCAGGGCAACTTGTCCGTGATTGGGAGTTTGATAATCCGGAAGACCGGGATATTTTACCGTAAATGTCAAATTTTGCTGCCGGGGTGTATTTATACCGGATCAATGCAGGTGACAAAGAACTGTTTACGGGAAAAGTGGTAAAGCTGTAAGTAAGTGCTGTACAAATAAAAAATAGCACACATATAACAAATGATAACTGCCAGTAAACATATATTCATGCATTAGTGACTGATTTTATTGCTGTAAAAGAACCTGGAATTTTTGTTTGCCACAAATACACGAATGTAACTGATTTCCACAGATTTTTTCCCTTCCCCATTTCACCTATACAAAAAACTAATTGTGTCTTTTACTGGAGTTTCCTCAAAAATCAATCAGGGAATAAAGATAACTGAAAAGAATC
>JAVVFR010000203.1:0-4019 GCA_032250595.1 Bacteroidales bacterium
CCGAGGCGAAACCTTTTGGCGGTAGCCCCATCTTTTACTGAAATTTTAGTCGGTCAGTAGTGAAAAAATATCTATAATCGTGCTATCTGATTCTGCGGTTCTCTATGTAACATCAGCCTCAATCGGATTTCTCCATACTCTTTTGGGGCCTGATCATTATATACCTTTTATTGTAATATCTAAAGCGCGAAAATGATCGCTTGCAAAAACCAATATTATTACATTTTTATGTGGATTAGGACCCGTAGGCAGTTCTGTTTTAATTGGCTCTATTGGCATTATGCTTGGTGTTGCTATACACAAACTTACTCTATTTGAATCTGCCCGTGGCTCTGTTGCCGCCTGGCTAATGATTACATTTGGACTAGCATATTTTATTTGGGGACTACGAAAAGCCATCAAACAAAAGGAACATTCGCATAAACACATACATTCCGATGGCACGGTTCCTGTACACAAACACTCACATTTTAAAGAACATTCACATACTCACCAAAGAAAAAAAAAAGAACTAACTCCATGGATTTTGTTTACTATATTTATTTTTGGTCCGTGCGAGCCGTTTATACCAATTCTACTATTCCCTGCAGTTCAAAATAACATTTTCGATGTAATAATGGCAACCATAATATTTAGTGCTGTAATTATAGCCACTATGATGGTCATTGTAACATCATCAGTTATTGGAATAAATTTTTTACCCAAATTAAATATTGAACGGTTTATGCATGCTATTGCAGGAGCCACAATATTTCTTTGCGGTGCAGGAATAGATTTTTGGGGGTTATAAATATATTTTTTGCTCATAAAACCGCAGTAAAAAAGACACGTTTTTTATTTAAAAACTATTTGACGAAAAACTTAATATATCGCCATCAAGCAAGGCATAAGGAGAGTCATACTGATGTTAGATTATTTATTTTAAGCCTTATTAATACAAAATCGATAAATAGCTACTTGAATAGTAAGAGATATTTTTAAACCAAACTGATAAGATGTTATGGTATCAAAAGATAATTCGAAAGAATCATAATCAATAAAAGGTAAAGAAAAATGACGAATGAAAATAAAATAAGAATCAATAATAAAGATATTTCCTTGTCAAAAACAGACAAAATATTTTACCCAGACTCGGATATTACCAAAGCAGCCATTATTGAATATTATCGAAAAATTTGGAAAAACATAGCACCCTATGCCACTGACAGGCCATTAGTCATGCAGCGCTTCCCAGATGGAATAAATGCACAGGGATTCTTCCAAAAAAAGATTTCGGATTACTTTCCCGATTGGATGGACACTATCAAAATAATAGAGAAAAAAAGCAATAAAAAAGCTGAATATGTAAATTGTAATAATGAAGAAACTATTGTATATCTTGTTAATCAGGGTTTTTAGTATTACATGGATGGTTAAGTAAAAAATCCAATTTATATAAACCCGATAAAATGGTATTCGATTTGGATCCTTCCAATAGTGACTTTAAAACAGTAAGGAAAGGAGCCCTATTACTTAAGCACCTATTTGATCAGCTAAATATTTACACCTATCCAATGATCACCGGAATAAAAGGCATACATGTAATCATCCCTTTAAAAGAAAAAGATGATTTTGAAGATATTCGGGATTTAGCAAAACAAATTGCAGAAAAAATTACTGCAATGGATAATAATCACTTTACTACCGAAATATCGATAAGCAAAAGAGGAAATAAGGTCTTTATCGACTACCTGAGAAATTCATATGGTCAAACAAGCATACTGCCTTATTCCTTAAGAGCAATTGAAAATGCACCTGTTGCTGTTCCTTTAGACTGGAATGAAATTAAAGATAAAGATCTCGACCCTCAAAAATATAACATCAGCAATATATTTTACAGGATTAGCCAAAAACAGGATCCCTGGAAAGAGATGAGTAATAATGCCGTAGATTTACATACAATAAAAAACAAACTATCTGATCAATAACCGGTATTATTTAATCTATTTGCATAACTAATTGGATATACATGATAATGTTTAAAAATTGTAGGAAATTTGTTCTAACTACCTATTCCGGCAAACTGACCACCTCTTTTTTGTTTGATTCAAAGAACTTATGTACTGACAAAATTACTTAATTTTCCTTATTTTTACACATTCCTGAGATATATTACGTATTTTCGCTACTTCATTTACCAGGTAATGGTTTTTATCTCATTCGGATGTGCTACATCAATTGCCATACACATTTTTACGACAACACGGCAGCCTATCAGATCATCAATTTAACTAACGACTTTACTGTTCCCGACATCGACACTTTTTTCAGTGCCGGCATCCATCCCTGGAATATCCGGGAACAGGCTATTGACGATTTACTTACCGGGCTTGATATTTTAGCGGCGCAGGGAAGCATTGTGGCTATAGGGGAGTGTGGCCTCGACCGGGCTTGTGACATACCACTTTCAACACAGAAAAGCGTTTTTACTTCACAACTTGATATTGCCACAGCACATCAATTGCCTGTCATCATCCATAATGTTAAAGCGGATTCCGACCTTCTACAGATACGCAAAGCCCGTGGTATAGAAACACCATGGATTCTTCACGGCTACCACGGAAGCCCGGAGAATGCACGTAAGCTGACCACTATGGGATGTATGCTAAGCTTTGGAGACGACCGTAACAGTAAAGTGCGGCGGGTGCTGTCATCGGTACACACCAACACCTTGCTATTGGAGACCGACGACCGGTTTATGTCGATAGCGACAATTTATGCCTCGGCGGCAGAGATACTGAATCTAGAGCTGACGGTGTTGAAGAAGATAATTTTTCAGAACTTTGCAACACTTTTTAATATAGAAAAAGATGTCAGCTAACGAATGGAAGGAACGCACCACATTGTTGTTGGGTAACGATGCTGTTGATACCCTGACAGCTAAACATGTGTTGGTAGCCGGGTTAGGTGGTGTAGGGGCATATGTTGCAGAGATGCTTGTCAGGGTGGGGATAGGAAATATCACCATTGCTGATGGCGACCTTGTCAAGCCCTCCAACCGCAACCGTCAGCTGCTGGCGTTGTCTTCCACAGAAGGCCAGCAAAAGGCCACTGTTATGCACGAGCGGCTGCTCGACATCAATCCTGATGTGGTGGTCAACACCGTGCCGGAATATCTCAAGGATGATGCAATAGAACAATTGGTATATCACAACACATACGACTACGTAGCAGATGCTATCGACACCCTCTCTCCCAAGCTGTTACTGATCCGACACACACTTTCACGGGGCATACCATTGGTAAGCTCGATGGGTTCGGGAGGCAAGACAGAGCCATGGCTGGTAACCGTAGATGATATCGGGAAGTCATACAACTGCTATCTGGCAGCAATGCTCCGCAAGAGACTGCACCGTTTCGGTATACGTCAAGGATTTAAGGTAGTTTACTCCCCTGAACCTGTTGACAAAGCTGCCCATATCGAAATAATGGATGAGCCCAACAAAAAGTCCACTACGGGCACAGTATCCTATATGCCGGCAGTCTTTGGGTGCTTTATGGCATCGGTGATCATCAGGGATGTACTGGGTATGCAAGACACACTCCTGGGCCGTGACGGCAGGGTAGCCAACGCTTAAAACATCAAGCCAGACAACAGGTATGATCCGTTACCACCGTTGCCAGTGAATTTTTTCAGGGTTATATTTATCTTTCGGTTTATCGACACCGGTAGGATACCCTATTGGTATAACGTTCAAGGGCACGACACTGTCGGGGAGGTGCACTATCCTCCGTACCAAATTTTCCCTGTCATCGTTGGGATGCACACCTGTCCAAACCGCTCCCAACCCCATGCTCTCGGCGGCAAGAAGTAAGTTTTGCGTAGCTGCAGAACAGTCCTGTACCCAATATCCCTTCCTGCCTTTAACCCCTTCCGACGGTATGCCACAAACGATGATTGCCGCACCGGCCTTGTCGAGCATCTTCGCATATGGCAACTGCTCCTGTAATGCGTTCAACACTGCCCTGTCGGTGATACC
>JAVVFR010000204.1:0-4016 GCA_032250595.1 Bacteroidales bacterium
GAAATTATGAAAACGAAATTTTTTACAATACTGATTGCTTCTTCAATATTTTTTTCTTCATGGCCGGTTTTAGTCAAACAACAGATGAAGACCTAAATTGGCAATATTGGAAACTTGTTGAACGTAGTTTCGAAGTTCTGACACCATCTTAGCCCTGAACACATTGCTTAATTGTCCAACCGGAAAAAGGAACTTCCCATCACCACGGGCAGGCTTCCATTGGTTGTTGCGGGTAATGCCGCCGGCCGGTACTGCCAGGTGCAGGTGCGGGTGATAGCTGAGGTTTTGCCCCCAGGTGTGCAAAATGGCCGTGTACCCGATGCGGGCATCCAAAAAATCGGGATTGGCTGCAAAACTGGTCATTACCTGGTTGACTACCCGGAACAGGATGTTGTAACAATCAACCTGATGATGCAGGAAGAGCCTGTTAAGTTTATTGGGGATAGTAAAGACCATATGAAGGTAGTTGACAGGTAACAGGTCGGTTTCACGGTTTATCAGCCAAATTGGCAATTTTTTAATCAAAAACAGTACGCAGCTCAATTGCAATTTGAAGCAAATAAAAACTACTTTCCATTTGTTTTTAATAAATAATTTTGGTATATTGTCGCAATATATACATTGAATGTATCTATGCTGCTATGAGTATATCTGAATATTTTTGAAAGATCATATTCAACTCAAATTAATTGATATGAAAACTCTTATTAACTTTTTTATTCTTTACGGTTTGATAATGATCGCTATACAAGGTAATTCCCAAACTATCTACTCTGCAACCAGCAGTGATAATGTCGTTTCTGGACGTTCAATTACATCTGTAGCAAATATTGGAAATGACATTAAACTATATAACTCAGAAGAAATGATGGTAATGGTATGTGATGGAGAGGACGAACCAATGTTTGCCTGGAAAGACATTGCTACTCCTACAAATGGTGATATGAACATCGTTGATGATGATGATCCCAATGTTTCTAATACCAATATCACAGATCCAGATGTAGTATTAATGCGTGATGATGGAGCATGCGCTATTGTTGTATTTGAGGAAGAAAACGATATTTATTACAATATTTTAAAATATAATGGAACCGATTGGGATTATGAAGATGATGGAGCAGTTTCGCTTGGGAGTGGGTCAAATCCAAATATTGATTCAGATTACGCTGATTACATAGTGATAACTTGGGAAGATTGTGGTGATATTAAGGCATTATCAGGAACTTACTGAGGTAGTTTCTCATTCTCCTGGAATAGTACCGTTACTGTCAATAGTAGTGGGGATGCTCGTTATCCAGATGTAACAGTATATGAAAATGATAATACTCGTACGGTATCATTTACGTACCTTATAGGAACAATAACTATATCTGGAACCCACTATTTAAAAGTTCAGCAAGAATCATACAGTGATGTAGCATCTAATAGTATTCAAAATAACATTACTTTGTCGAGAACCGTCGGTGAGAGTTTATTGATGGGAAGACCACGTATTGCCAGCCCTTTATGGTTAAATAATTCTGATTACTCATATGATGATGATTATACTGTTGTTGTCGGACTTGTGAATAATGATGGCCAAACACCACTGTACGATATTTGGGGATATAATTTAAACATGGGATCATCATCTGTTGAGATTGACTATACTGACGACGTAAATTTACCTGACGCTATCAATAAGGAACCTTCAATAACATATTCTGGAGACCTCGCCGTTGTTGCATGGACAACTGATTATCAAGGTGATAACGATGTGTTTGCCAGGCAATTATATTGGGATGGATCCCTTGCTACAGAATATTATTCGGCAGCAAATTATAATACGACCAATCAACAACAGGTTGTTGCTGTATCAGGTAGAAATGATGGACTCGACATTTTGTATACCTGGCATGATGACGATGAAAGTGAACTCAGATATAAAACTGCTTCATCGAGCAGTCAATATTTGCGGTTGAAAGGTGAGCATACAGGATTTGCTATCTGGTATAACCCTGACATTCAAGGCGTATGTATAGAAAGTGAAAAAGAAGCGTTGTGTCAAGTTATCGACATGGCAGGTAGCGTTGTTTTGAATGGTATAATTCGTGAGGGTTCTAGTATAATTGACATTTCAAACTTGCAGAAAAGTGTTTATATTGTTATCTTGTCTAATGATGTACTCAGAGACCAGAAAAAAATCATTGCATATTAACCGATCTTTCAAGAGCAGAATTTTTTAATATTAAAATATTGTGATTGAATTACTATACCCTATTGACCAATGAAAAAGTACTTTTTATTTCTCATCTCTCTACTGATTACGGTTGCTACTTATTCCCAAAACGCTGTTGAATGGCAACACTACTATGGAGGTTCACAAATGGATCGCTTAAATGACGCAATTGAAACGTCTGACGGGGGGTATCTTTTTGTTGGCTCAACTCCGTCTAATGATAGTGATTTTGTTCTAAATAAAGGGCAAAACGACTTTGCTGTGCTTAAAACTGATTCGCTTGGGAATAAGATATGGAGCAGTTGCTTTGGGGGGGCAGAGGATGATTATGGATATTGCGCGGTTGAAGGCCCTAATGGGAAGTACTATATTGCTGGTGGCACCTGGTCAACAGAGCACGATGTCTCAGGGAATCACGGGATGCAGGATGCATGGCTTATTTGTGTCAACTCCAATGGTGTTCTGGAATGGCAAAAGTGTTTTGGAGGATCCCATGATGAAGAGTTTCGTGATATTGTTTATCATCATGGCAAACTTTTATTGGTCGGAAGAGCTCGCTCAATGGATGGTGATGTTACCGGGAATCACGATATGACTTCCTGGGATGTATGGGTGGTTGAAACAGACACAGTTGGCACCCTGTTGAAAGAAAAGTGCTTTGGCGGAAGTGAGACTGAAAATGGGAGGGCTATCATACTTATTAATGATTCAGTGCCTGTTATTCTGGCACAATCAAATTCAAACGATTATGATCTTGACACTAATTATGGTAGTAATGACGCGTGGATTTTTAGGCTGAACTCATTATGGGCTTTCCATTGGAAAGTTACTTTAGGAGGATCCGCATCAGAACTCATGTGGAAGGCGATTCATACAAATAGTTCCTCATTGATGATCTTGGTGGGTAGCTATTCATCTGATGGAGATGTAATCGGCAATCATGGTGTTGATGACACTTGGTTAATTGAATTAGACTATTATGGCAACTTGATATGGAGTAATTGTTTTGGCGGATCCTCTAGTGATTATAGTTATGATATTGCCAAAACAGCAGATGACGGGTATGTCCTTTGTGGCAGGGCAAGTAGCCATGACGGCGACGTCATTAAATATCCGGACTATTATGGTTCATTTTGGGTTCTGAAATTAGATTCAACAAAGAATATACAATGGAGCAGATGTTTTGGTGGTAGTACAGATGAAAGGGGGAGATCAGTTATTCCAACTGATGATGGTGGCTTTTTGGTTGCAGGTGAAAAGCACATTAATTACGGTTCAACCACTAATTCAAAAACGATGTGGTGGATCATGAAACTAGCATATTTTGTTGATGTTGAAAAACAAGTGTCTTCGCAGGAACAAGGCATCTTAATGTATCCTAATCCAGTAACATCACAGTTGAATATCTCCTGGAATTCAGCACAAGATATTTTTCTTAAAAAGATCGAAATTATAGATGTTACCGGTAGACAAATGCAAATACAATCCAAAAAAGAAAGTGTAGGATTAGATCATATTGATGTATCCTCTCTTAAACCGGGAATGTACTTCATAAACATCTATCTGGTCAACGAAAGATATCAGAAGATGTTTGTCAAATATTAGAAGTCTTGGTGGAACAATCGGCGAAATTGACCACCCAATATCGGTTTAAACTGACCACCCTAATCGGTCGAAAATGACCAGGCTTATCGGACGAAAGTGACCACCTTAATCGGAGCAAATTGACCACCCCCTAAAAGTAACCCTCCGGCCACGCACCTCTTTTCTGTAGTTTTTTGAAAGAGTAATTTTA
>JAVVFR010000205.1:0-3990 GCA_032250595.1 Bacteroidales bacterium
CTTGAGGCAATACCACAAGCGTTGTTATGCTTCAGAATAGCAAAGGTTGGCTCATCAAACTCTTTTATCAGGGCAACAGCAGCATCAATATCTAGCAGGTTGTTGTAAGATATTGCTTTACCGTGTATCTGATCGAACATCTCTTCCAGATCCCCGAAAAATATACCTTTCTGATGCGGGTTCTCCCCATAACGCAAAGACTTACCGTTTTTATAGCTTATATTAATTATATCCATATCTGCTGTGCCATTCATCCATTTAAAGATAGCACTATCGTAATGGGCACTCGTATAAAAAGCATATGCAGCAAGATATTTACGGTCGTCGTCACTAAAAATACCCTCATTCCCCTCCAGGCGCGACAGCAGCCATGGGTATTGTTCCCTTGAAGAAACCACCACCACATCGGAATGGTTTTTTGCAGCAGCCCTGATCAGCGATATGCCCCCTATATCAATCTTTTCAATGATAAGCTGCTTGTTCTCAGTATTCTTTACCGTCTCCTCAAACGGATAAAGGTCAACAATAACCATATCAATAGGAACAATATTATGAAAGGTCGTCTCTTCGATATCCTCCATTACGTTGCGACGAAACAGAATTCCCCCCATCACCGACGGGTGAAGTGTTTTTACCCTTCCTCCCAGAATGGAAGGATAGCCTGTGTAACTTTCAACAGTCGTAACAGGAATACCCAATGACGCAATATAATCATATGTCCCTCCGGTACTTACAATTGACACACCCAACTCATGGAGCTTATTGACAACCGGGTCGAGTCCCTCTTTGTGATATACCGAAATAAGTGCTCTTTTTACCTTTTCCATTATCTTATCTATTCTTATTTATGCAAAATTACATGTTTTCTTTTATATTTAATAGCTAAAGTACATATAGTTAATCCAACATATTACTATCTTTGTGGCTGATGATCCACATTTTATTGCCAATCTAAAAAAAGCTAAGATAACTATGCTGTTTTTAAGGCTACTTCGTGAAGGCATTATTTTTGCACTGCAGGCTATCCGTGTAAATATCCTTCGTTCTGTGCTCACGCTCATTGGAATCTCCATAGGCATATTCGTTATTGTGGCTGTCTTTACTGCCACAGGTACCCTGGAACGTAAGATATCACAAAGTATCAATAAGATCGACGATAATTCGTTGTTTATCCAAAAATGGCCATGGGCATTTAATGACCCCAACTATGCATGGTGGGATTACTGGAAGCGTCCTGAGACTACCATGAAGGAGGCTGAAGAGGTAGAGCGGAGGTCGAATAATGCCGAAGATGTGGCTTTTGTCACCTCTGTCAACAGGATGGTTAGCTTTGCCAACAGAAGGATAGAAGGTGTTGAAGTGATGGGGGTCTCCTGGTCCTTCAACAAAGTGTGGTCGTTTGAACTGCAGGAAGGAAGATACTTCTCACATATGGAATCAGAAGGAGGCAGGAATGTTGCTGTGATAGGCGCTGAAATTGCCACCTCTCTGTTTGATGATATTGATGTCATCGGACGAAACATCAAACTTCTTGGACGTAAGGTTAAGATTGTTGGAGTATTTAAACGGGAAGGCAGTGATGATTTTGGGCAATCACTTGATAATCAAATTATCATACCGATAAAATATCTAAACCGGTTTATTGATCCCGACCAAAATACCGGTGGACTTATTATCGCCAAAGCAAAGCCCAATGTCAGCAATATGGAGCTAAGAGATGAGCTTACCGGCATTATGCGTTCTATCAGAAAACTGAAGCCTTATGTAAATGACAATTTTGCTATCAACGAGAGTAATATCCTCACAGAAGGATTTGACCGTATCTTCTCTGTTGTATCATTGGTGGCATGGATCATCGGGGGTTTTGCCTTATTGGTTGGGGGCTTTGGCATTGCCAATATCATGTTTGTTTCGGTAAAAGAACGGACACATCAGATCGGCATTCAAAAATCACTGGGAGCAAAAAAGTACTTTATCCTCTTTCAGTTCCTGTTTGAAGCAATTTTTCTCAGCGTCATTGGAGGTATCATAGGTCTGTTGCTGGTATTCATTATCACTTTATTGAGTAAGTTAACCGATTTTGAACTCATTATGACCTCAACAGAGATATTTACCGGGCTGATTATCTCCTCAGTGATTGGTTTGGTTTCTGGTATTATCCCTGCCTATCGTGCTTCATCCCTGGATCCGGTAGAGGCCATCCGATCCCATTTCTAACAACACAATGCTGTTACTCTTGCACTATTCCCTTTTTTCAACTCAATTCATTCCCCTGATGATCTGAAAAAATCGTAATTTTGCATAAATATGAATATTATGGGGAAAAAAGTATTATTAGCTATATTAGATGGCTGGGGAATAGGCGACCGAAGTAAGAGCGATGCTATCTATCACGCCTCCACTCCTTTTATCGACGCACTCAATGCCGACAATACGGTATTAAAATCAACACTGGATGCTTGTGGGGAAGATGTAGGCCTTCCTGCCGGGCAAATGGGAAACTCCGAAGTAGGCCATCTTAATATTGGCGCCGGGAGGATTGTTTATCAGGACCTTGTCAGAATCAATAAAGCTATCGACGATGGCAGCTTTAGAAAAAACGCTTCACTATTAGCAGCCTTTGATTATGCCAAAAAGAACAATAAAAAAGTGCATTATCTGGGCCTGGTTTCCGATGGCGGGGTGCACTCCTCGACTTCTCATCTAAAAAATTTGATAGCAGTAGCGGAAGATAATGGTATCCATAACCATTACATCCATGTGCTTACCGACGGCAGAGACACCGATCCGAACAGTGGAAAAGAGTATATTGGTGACCTGCAGCAGTTTATCAGTGACAAAAAAGCAAGGATCGCTACAGTGTGTGGCCGGTATTTTACGATGGACCGTGATAAACGCTGGGACAGGATAAAAAAAGGATACGACCTGTTGCGGTACGGTAAAGGAAAAGCCTTTCATGACCCGGTGGAAGGAATACTCGATTCATATAGAAATGGTACCACCGATGAGTTTATCGAGCCCATCGCTATCGTTGATAAAGACAACAAACCGCTTGCTACTGTTGATGAACATGATGTTGTAATCGCATTTAACTTCCGTACCGACAGATTGCGTGAGATCACCATAGCACTCACCCAGCAAGACATCCCTGAGCAGAAGATGCAAAAGATACCTTTACGATATCTGACGATGACACAGTATGATGAGACTTTTAAAAATGTTGATCTTATCTTCGACAAGACGAATGTTAAAAACACCCTTGGAGAGATCGTATCATCTAACAATCTGCATCAGATACGTATTACAGAGACCGAAAAGTATCCGCATGTTACATTCTTTTTTTCCGGTGGCCGGGAGGAGGAGTTCCTCCATGAAAAAAGGATCCTTGTCCCCTCACCCAAGGAGGTGCCTACCTATGACTATAAGCCGGAGATGAGTGCCCACGGCATTGTGAAAGCCATACTTCCTGAGATACAACAGCAACAGGCAGATTTTATCTGTCTCAACTTTGCCAACTGTGATATGGTAGGGCACACCGGCAACTATGCAGCTATAATCAAAGCGGTAGAGACGGTTGACCGGTGCATCAGGCAGGTCACAGAGGCAGCGCTGGCCAACGGCTATGCTGTGATTATCACCGCCGACCACGGCAATGCCGACCATGCGCTTAACACTGACGGGTCGCCCAACACCGCACACTCTATGAACAAAGTGCCAATGATAATGCCGGGTACTGCGTATAAAAATCTGCAAAACGGCCGTCTCGCCGACCTGGCACCTACTATACTTATGATTATGCAGCTGGATATACCTGAAGAAATGACCGGTAAATCACTGCTTTCATAAAAAATACCCCTGATAAGCTTTTTTTTCTTGTAACTCTTAGTAGCACATCCCCATTTTATATTTAGCTTTGCACGTTTTTTTAAATTACGTATTATGGCCTTTTTATCTAAAGAGAAAATTTTCTCCAGGGCATGGTTCAGAGCC
>JAVVFR010000206.1:0-3953 GCA_032250595.1 Bacteroidales bacterium
CTATCTGAATAAAGGACTTAGTATTTACTATAATGGTCAGCGTTTTATCAGCAAAAACGGATTGCGTGACTTGCTGGAGAATAATATCAACGGTGGGGGTGTTACCTACCCCGTGATTCATCTTGAAGAGGGAGACTTTGAATTTGCTTTTACCCATAGTGAGAAAAACTACGGTGAAGAGTACTACTCTTTCGTCAATGGACAACACACCACACAGGGGGGCACACATCTGTCGGCATTCCGTGAAGCCATTGTGAAGACCGTTCGCGATTATTTTAAACGTGATTTTGAACCCGGCGATATCCGTCAGGGAATCATTGCTGCCATCAGTATAAAAGTCATTGAGCCGGTCTTTGAATCCCAGACAAAAACCAAACTCGGCTCTCAGCATATTGAACCTAACGGCCAAACGATACGCAACTATATACATGATGTCGTTACCCGTAACCTCGATAATTTTTTTCATATCAACCAGGAGACTTCGCTTGCGCTGCACCGTAAGATATTGCAGTCGGAAAAAGAACGCCGTGACCTTGCAGGTATAAAGAAACTAGCCAGAGAGAGTGCAAAAAAAGCAAGCCTGCATAACAAAAAACTTAGGGATTGTCGTATTCATTATACCGATAAAGATGAAAGAAGGTTAAACTCAACCCTGTTTATCACTGAAGGTGATTCTGCCAGTGGCTCTATAACCAAATCGAGAGATGTTAATACTCAGGCTGTTTTTAGCCTTAAAGGGAAACCACTGAACTGCTTCGGGCTCTCTAAAAAAATCGTGTATCAGAATGAAGAGTTTAATCTGTTGCAAACAGCCCTTAATATTGAAGAGGATATCAGCAATTTACGGTACAATAATATTGTTATTGCTACTGATGCCGATGTGGATGGTATGCATATACGGTTATTATTGCTTACCTTCTTTTTGCAATTCTTTCCGGAACTGGTGAAAGACGGTCATCTTTATATCTTACAAACACCATTGTTTAGGGTTAGAAATCGTAAGAAAACAATATATTCTTATTCTGATGAGGAGCGCAGAGCAGCTATCGAAGAATTAAACCCTAAACCGGAAATAACCAGGTTTAAAGGCCTTGGTGAGATATCGCCTGATGAGTTTAAACACTTCATTGGTGCAAATATAAGGCTCGACCCTGTGATTTATCAGCGCGATGCTTCTCTGCAAGAGATGCTCTCTTTTTATATGGGGAAAAATACACCTGAACGGCAAAACTTTATTATCGACAACCTCCGTGTCGAAGAAGCAATATTGGCAGAAGCAGGGTAACCGTAGTGTGGTTTATTATTACCGGTCTCTAAGGATGGTCACAGTGCCACTCATCTCATCATCTCTGAAGAAAGTCTTATATTTCAATACCCAGAAATAGGTTCCGTCAGAATGGCCTTCTCCGGTCCATGAGTTATCGTAGTTGTTCCGTTCGTAAATCTTTTTACCCCAACGGTTATAAATAAGCAGTGTTGAGCTCTTTACTTTTTCGATATTTTCAATAAATAGATAATCATTAAATCCATCACCATTGGGGGTAATGATATTTGGCACAGTGATACTGTCGATGACCACCGATACTTCTTTTGAAATAGAGTCTTTACATCCCTGGATGGAAGTTACCACAAGCCAGACTGTGTAAGTTCCTTCATCGCTATAGATATGTGTTGGATTCTGTTGTGTGGAGGTATTGTTTGGAGAGCCGTAATCACCAAAATTCCATTGCCATACATTAGGATTGGTGGACAGGTCCTGGAAAAAAATGGAGGCATTATTGATGGGTACAATCGGTGGCAGCGGTTCAAAATAGGCTGTAGGAGACAGATATACATTGATCAGTTGTGGAATAGTGAATGACCCTTTACAACCTTTATTCGTTGTAACTTCCAGAGTAATATCATACACTCCTGCTGAATAGGTATGGGAAGGATTTTGTTGGGTGGAGTTGTTTCCGTCTCCAAAACTCCAGTTCCAGTCTGTGATTGAGGGGTTTGAGGCATCAGTAAAATTAACGGTAAGCGGCTCACATCCATCATACACATCAGCCATAAAACTGACATTGGGTTTAGGGGCAACTTCCACGACTACTGAATCGGAAGCTCCGGGACACCCTGTGGAATCCGACACATAAACGCTGTATGTAGTCGTTGTCGGAGGAATAGCAGTAGGTGTTCGTGTGTTAGGGTTTGACAGTCCGATGGGTGGTGTCCAGTCGTAATGGTAAGGGGGTGCCCCATCAGAGGGTTGTACCCACAGATTTGCCGGATCCCCGCACACCAGCGTGTCGTTCATCATAGTTAACGTGATAGGATTGTAATCAATGATAGGTATGGTTACGGTATCAATGGTACATACAGAGGTAGGGATTACCAATGTAATATACTCTATTCCTTCTGTGATGTAGTCAACAACAGGAGAGATAGTCAGTGTGCCGGTTTTTGATCCCGGCAAAATGGGAAAACTGTCGGGAATAAGAGGGAAGTCTACTCCGTTAGTGGCAGTACCGTAAATAGTATCGATATATATCCAAACGGTATCTACTGCCCATTTGTTAATACTGGCTTTAAGCACAGCACTGTTACACCCTTCTATCATATATTTTCCTGCCCCGGGGATAGAATAATTTGTTGAAATATCGATGGCATCGGTAGAGAAGCTGTTCTCTTCCAGAAATACACCACTGTCGAGAATACCGTCGCCGGCATCACCAATAGCAATTTTAAAATGATACGGTTGGCATGGTACGACAACGGCCCATGCCGTCAATACGGTGGTAAATGCATCGTATTCGATAGTAAGGCCTGTAGGATTATTGTTTACATAATATTGGCAGTTTATACAGGGCCCGGAATTGGTTGTTCCATTATTAACGTTGTTGATTGAAACCGGTGTGTTGGTTGTGCCCGGGATGATAGCAATATTATGACTGTTATACGTCCCACCATTGGGGTTAGTGCCACTGATAAAAAAACCAAACACATCATTGTAGGAGGAGTTGGCATATTCATCGTACTCTTCAGAAGCGAATACATACCTGAACTTTACGGTGTCGCTTAGTGGCACAAAGTCAAACTCGATAACGGCTGCATCATACACTGTATATCCGGGAATAAGAGCCTGGAGTTGGGGGTCACCAGGCATATTGTTGTTTACACCGGCTCCGGAACTGGAGTTTGGCCCAGGAGCTATAGTAGCATCACCTGAGGTGATCAATACGCCGCTGGCCAGGCCAATATTGGTTGTGCCCCCATTATTAAATGCTGCAATTGCCATGGGTGAACCAGTATAGGTTATATTGGTAACTGAGACACCTGTCCCTATGAGCTTTTGTTGGATCAACTGAACAGGGGTTAAGTTGGTGTTTATTGCTAACTGGCCTTTTACCGCAGTATTCGTTAAAAGCAGCAGCACGGCCACGAAAAGAAATATCCTGTTGTACATATAATTATAATTATCGTTTTTTTTATTCTATTTTATTGACCTTTATATCATTAAACTCATATCGTGTCAATTTGTTATCGCTCTTAGGATTAATACGTTGCGAAAAGGTTTTTAGCATATATCCTTCGTCATTGCAGCTGCCACTAATCTTTTCTCCCGCTTGTAATGTAAGAAGGAACTCATAACCACTGGGAGCATCAAGGTTGCAGGTGCGGCATACATCATTGTACCAAATATCTTTTTTCCATTCAACGGAAACAGGATAACTATTGTTGTTGGTAACTGTATGTAGAACATATTCATGAACCTCTTCACTGTTTTCAAAAGTGCAGTGAACCTTTTTTGAACTGAATTCAATACCATCAACAGTATTGTCTGTAACCCATTCACTATTGATATCAGGTGAAAACCCGAAAAGCATAAACAATACAAAAGCCGGAAGTGTAAAAATGATTTTTTTCATGTGTATATAATTTTGTAAACGTTTAAATTTCAATTAATTAAAAAC
>JAVVFR010000207.1:0-3944 GCA_032250595.1 Bacteroidales bacterium
GATATACAGGCTCTTTCGACACTTTGATAGATTTTATCAAGAACGGGAATTTAGTGCTGGTGAAAAGAATCAATAACACACCGCTTGAACTGCAAGATCAGTATTCCGAGCAAGATCTGATAAAAAGAGGTTACATTATTTTCGACACCATCTATACTAATGTACAAGACTCTATTTTTAAGGATGTTAAAGATTTTAATGCAGATAATATTAAATACATACCATTTACGCATCCAAAAGAAGTCATTAAGATGGAAGCAGGATTTATAGACAGAAGCAATATCAAAATGCCGGTTTTTGTCGCCAAAGCCCCTAAAACCAAGTATCTGCAAGACCTTGACCCGGGCCTTATTAAAAAAGATAAAGTTATCGATTTACAGGTAGGCTCTATGAATGAGCCGATCAGAGACGGAAACTGGGAATAAAACACAAATTATATGTCTCGTTCAATCAATCCGGTAATTAATATTATCGATGCTGCATTTGATTTATCCTCCTTAAACAATTGCAGGCTGATCATGCGTTGTTCTGAACACAGTATTACACTGTTGATTGGAAACAGCAGTACAAAGAAGTTTTTGTTTTTCGAACACTATACCCTGGAAGACACCAACCTACCCGATAATATAAAACTGCTTCAATCTCTGACTGAAAAATACCCCTGGTTAACAAAAAATAATTTAGAATCAACCAGTGTTATTGTTGTAAACCAAAAGGCTACATTTATTCCATATGCTCTCTTCTATAAAGACGAAAAACAAAAATATCTCTCTTTTAATGTAGATATTGAGCGTGAAGAAGAGGTACTTACCGAAAAAATGAATACCCTAAAGTCGTACTGTGTTTTTGCTATTCCCGGACAACTGCATTATGCCCTTTTAAAACACCTGAAGGAGCCGTCGATACACCATTATGCATCGGCACTCACCGAAAGTTTGTCGAAGCACCTGATTGAAACCGGCACAAAAGAGAGAACATTGCATATCAGTTTTCAACGTAATATATTCTTTGTCCATCTTTATAAAGGGAGTGAACTGCAGTTTTATAATGTATTTAGTTTTGAAAGCCCTGATGAATTTATCTTTTACCTCCTCAATGTTACAGGACAGTTAAAGATAAACCATACAAAAACACCTGTCTTTCTTACCGGTGATATCGATCCCAATATTGAATTATACAAACAACTGAAGAAGCACTTCTCTAAAATATCGCATATAGATATCCCTTACCACTTTAGCTTCCCGCCGGAATTCAAAGAGTTACCTTTTCATGTGTACCATGTTTTGTTTTCCATGGCCTGATGCGTATTATCAGTGGAAAATATGGTAGCCGGCGTGTTGTTCCTCCATCAAATTTACCGGTCAGGCCGACAACCGACAGGGCACGTGAAGCCTTATTTAATGTGCTTCACCATCGCCTCGACTTTCAATCCGAATCAACCCTTGACCTGTTCTGTGGTACAGGCATGATATCATTTGAGTTTATATCGAGGGGTGTCACTGATGCTACAGCAGTAGATATCAGTGGAAAATGTATTGCTTTTGTAAAAAAAACCGCTATATTGCTCGCTATCGAAGAGTTACATGCTATCAAAAGTGATGTGTTTCGATTTCTAAAAAAAGAGTCACGCAGTTATAGTATTATTTTTGCCGATCCACCTTACAGCTTTCCATCACTTTCTCTCCTTCCTGACACAATCTTCAGCACCAATCTGCTTCAAGAGGGAGGTATTTTTATCCTGGAACACGGAAAGGAACATAGCTTCTCTGAACACCCATACTTCTCAGAACAGCGTATGTATGGCCATGTATGTTTCTCCTTTTTTGAAAAAAAACAGGGTTGATTCACCTGAAGTAAATCAACCCAACAATATAAATGGCATACCAAACTCACCATTCGGCGATAATATCGATACCTGCCTTAACGTTCATTCCCTGTTTTACCAATATTTTACACGATTCCGGCACCATAATATCAACCCTTGAACCAAACCTTATAAATCCCAGCTCTTCCCCTTGTTCCACTGAAGCGCCTTCATTCACGTATGTAGCGATACGCCTTGCCACGGCACCGGCAATTTGTCTGATCATCACATATTCTTTGTGTTCAGTCTCAATGACGGTGGTATTCATCTCATTGAGAAGGCTGGCTTTGGGATGTTTTGCAATAAAAAATGATCCGGGGTGATACTGAATATACTTCACAACTCCTCCGCAAGGTATACGATTAAGGTGCACATTCCATATCGACATAAATATGGATATCTGAATATATGACCCCTGGAGGTACTCTTTTGGCATCATCTTTTCCACCACCACAATCTTCCCGTCGGCTGGGCTAAGGATCTTACTTTTTTCAATAGGAATAACCCGTTTCGGAGATCTGAAGAATGCAATAACAAAGAACAACAATATCACCTCCACAGAGCAGAACAGATACCACCATATTAATAATCCGGGAAAAAGCATATAAAATGCAAACGCTGCAATAGAAAAAATCAACAGCAGATATAGAATTACATACTTACCTTCCCTGTGAATTGTCATAATTAGAGCCTCTTAAATAGGGTGTTAAAGATAACAAATATTTATTTGTGCATCACAACCTTCACAAAGTCATGTATTAATTAAGGATAAAAGAGAAAATGAGAAGCCAGCAGAACCAAAAAGGGATGATAATAAATAGCGCATCGAATCTATCGTATATTCCACCGTGTCCCGGCATGATATTTCCGGAGTCTTTCACACCAGCCCTTCTTTTCAGCACCGACTGCATCAGGTCGCCGGCCGTACCGGCAACAGCGACAATCAAAGCTACACCAATCCAGTACAGTGGTGACATTGTTTGCGTAATAGCATAAAACAGTGCAGCGCCAATGAAAGCAAATACCACTCCACCTACACTACCTTCTACGGTTTTTGCAGGAGAGATATATTTTGCGAGCGGGTGTTTACCTATCACAATTCCTGTCAGATAAGCAAAAACATCATGCGTCCAGGTGATCACGAAGAGTGCCAGCACAAGAATCTTTATCGTTGTTGTGTCAAATGAGGCATACCAATTTAATGCAGTAGTGAGCAACCCAAGGGGAACCACTGTTAGCAGCAGTCCTGTTGCAACCAATATTGCATTGCCGAAACGACCCGGAAGGCTGGTAAAAAAACTGATCACCACAGGCATCAGAACAACAAGTGGGATAAGGCTCCACAATAATGAATAGCCAATCATTCCAAAATAGGATAGCACGAACAGTGCAAACAGAACTGTTGCCAGCCCTACTGAAAACAAAACACCGGCTTTATTCCCTGCTACATTGATAAGACGTATATATTCTGCATTGGCAAGGAGGGCATAGACACCAAGAATCATAACAAACCAGGTCTCTGCATAAAAGAGAGGAATAATAATGGTAGCAATAAATACAATACCTGAAACGGTTCTTACAATTAAATTTTTCAAAGCTCAAACACAGTTTTTTTTATTTGCAATGCCCGTAACACGTCATCAGACTCAACATAAAGTTCAATATCACCAAAAAGATAGGACGAATCCTTTTTATTAATGGAATAGGAAATAATATTTTCGTGCATCAGCATCTCTTTCAAAATAATTACCTGATGCTCGTTGGTTGAAGAGTATATTTTAACCCAGTTCTTTGTCATCATTCAAATGGTTAATGCATCCTTTATATGCCATATTAAGGGTGAAATATTTTCTATGGTTTTCTATCCGGTACATTTCAAATAATTCTTTCACCCCATGTTATTGTTGGTATCATCAAAAAGAAAGACATGCAGTTTTTTCGGGCCATGTGCACCCATGATCAATGTTTTTTCGATATCGGCTGTACGGCTGGGGCCGGTAATAACCGTAATAAGAGAGGGAAGCTTGCCGTTATACTTCTCTTTCATAAGTACAAAGGCATTCTTAAGGTCGGCCACAAC
>JAVVFR010000208.1:0-3898 GCA_032250595.1 Bacteroidales bacterium
CCGAATAAAGTGGGCAGAGAAAGATGCCGGACTTGCAATTTTACGGCTCAACCGGTTACAAAACCATTTAGAAATTCTTTTGGCAACTCCTAAAACCGGCAAGAGTAGAATAGTATATGAAGAAAAAAATAAATACTATATCGATATTACTGATAATCTGTTTTTTTTGGATGACGGTTTTATTATCACCAGTGAGAAGAGTGGGTACAATCATATTTACTACCACTCAATAGCTACTGAAAATAACATCGCTATCACCTCCGGGACATATGATGTGATTGAGGTTTTCGGCATTGATACAACCAACGGTTTAGTTTATTATGAAGCAGCAGCATCGAGCCCGATGGACAGGGAAGTGTATGCAGCCAACCTTGATGGTACTGGAACAAAAAGCATTGCAGCAAAAGCTGGGCACAACAGTGCTTCGTTTAGCGAAACATACGATTATTTTATATTGAAATGGTCGGATGCGAATACTCCACCCGTATATTCATTGATGGATATAAATGGTAATCTGATAAAAATCATGGAGTCGAATGCAAATTTAGTGAAAATGCAACAGGAGGCTAAATTCCCGGAGATCGCATTTGATACTTTTACAACGGACGAAGGGGTGTCATTGAATTACTGGATGATATTACCTTATGATTTTGATCCTTTGAAAAAATATCCAGTATTGATGTATGTATATGGCGGCCCGGGTTCCCAAACTGTTGAGAACCTCTGGAGTTATCAGAACCTTTGGCATATTTATATGGCAAAGAAGGGGTATATTGTAGTTTCTGTTGACAACAGGGGTACCGGTAACAGAGGAGAAGAGTTCAAAAAATGCACCTATAAAGAACTGGGAAAACTGGAGACAATAGATCAGATCTCAACTGCAGAGCATTTAGCATCAGTCAGCTATATTGATCCTTCCCGTATCGGTATTTGGGGTTGGAGTTATGGGGGTTATATGACTACTTTATGTATGACTAAAGGTGCTGATATCTTTAAAACAGGTGTTGCTGTGGCTCCCGTCACTAACTGGCGATATTATGACAATATCTATACCGAACGTTTTATGCGCACGCCGCAGGAGAACGGTGAGAATTATGATATCAACTCCCCTGTGCATCATGTTGATAGTCTGAAAGGGAAGTATATGGTAATCCATGGAGCCGCAGATGATAATGTACATGTCCAAAACACCTACGACCTGGTTAATGCCCTTATAAAGGCCGGCAAACAATTTGATATGTTTATCTATCCAAACCGTAACCATGGTATTTACGGCGGCAATACCCGGTTTCACCTCTATAATATGATGACCAATTATATTTTGGAAAACCTTTGATAAACAGTGATTTACTGATTACCCCAGAAAGAGTTTGTTGGGGTTATTAACGATTGTGTCTTTCTTAATGAAATGGTTTTAAAATATTTGATTTGCAAGTTGTTATAGATTGTGTTATGCAGAAAATGTAACTGACAAAATGAGTTTTTTTCTTGCTTTTTGTCCTGTAAAGTGTTACATTGCATATGATTTCCCAAAATAATAACTTTGAATTAGTATTTATGTAACCATAATTGTTATGAACAGTCAGGCAATCAAGATGTTACTTATATACATAGTTGTCTGTGCAATAAGTGTACAATCGTCAAATTCAGCAGTTTTCATAGTAAATAATACCAATGACATTGGAGCAGGGAGTTTGCGAGCGGCGATGCAATCTGCCAACGCAACGCAAGGTCACGACACGATCGTTTTCAATATTTTTTCATCCCCCAGTACAACCATCACAATATATCCATTATCAGCGCTGCCATTGTTAACAGATCCTATGGGAGTGACGATTGATGGGTTTTCGCAAGGAAGCTCTTCGGCCGGTTCAGCACCCCCGGCAACAGCCAATTTGATGATAGCAGTAAATGGAGCCAAAGCAGGTAATGTTCATGGGTTTCATATCGTCTCCTCAAACAATATCATTCAGGGCCTTGTAGTCGATAGCTTTGCGCAGGATGGCATCCGTATTGAAGGTACGGTGGCTCCCGGCACTTTTAACAATTTGGTCTATTGTTGCTTTGTTGGGACAGACCATAGCGGGAGTCTCGATTATGGTAATGGATGGAATATCGCAGGAGGTTTATGGGCAGGTATTAATATTTTAGTCGGACCTTGCAGTGTGCCTTTTTATTGTTATAATAATATGGTTGATGGCTGTCTCTCTTCAGGGAATTTTGCGGAAGGAGTAAGTATTACTAATTGTCCGCCTGGTGACTGTTATCAGAATACGGTACAAAACAGTTATATCGGTGTGGATATCACTGGTTTGTTTGACCTGGGTAATGATCATGATGGTGTATTGATTGGAGAGTGAGCCAGAGATAATATCGTGATCAACAATATCATTTCCGGTAATGACTATGAAGGGGTAACGGTTATTGGTTTAACAATGAGTACGTTACAAATATATTCTTATGGTAACACCATTCAGTCAAATATGATTGGCGTGGGTTCCGACGGAATAACAACTGTTGGTAATACGCGGGACGGTATTAGCTTTGGTATTTATGGCCCTCCTTCTACCTGGAGTCATATGGGGCATGCCATTGATAATGTTGTGATATATAATACAATAGCCAATAATGGAGGTAATGGTGTAGTGGTGTACGAACACTTTATTGATAATTTTAATGGCGACCGGAATGAGATTACAGAAAATTCTATCTATAGGAATGGACTGTTGGGTATTGATCTGGATAATGATGGTATTACCTATAATGATCCTTATGATGTGGATCTCGGGGCCAATGAAGATATGAATTTCCCTGTTCTTCTTAATGCATATGAATGTAATGGCCAGGTAATTGTCAATGGAAATATTGATGTAGCTGTGAACCCAACACTAGTTTCTGTTGAGATCTATCTTGCTGCTACGGATGATACTTTAGCACATGGAGAAGGAATTACCTACCTGGCAAAAACTTCTCCTGATGCTTTGGGGTTGTTTAGTGTATTGATTCCGGTTGCACAACTCCATGATACTTTAACTGCTATTGCCATCGATACTTCAGGAAATACGTCTGAGTTCGCATTAAATATTGTTGTGGACTCAGGGATGGTAATCACAGAGATACATAATGATGTGAGTTGTAACGGCATGCATGATGGATTTGTCGATATCACTGTCAGAAACGGAGCTTTTCCTGTCAGTTATTTATGGTCAAATGGTTTTACATCTGAAGATATCATATCAGTGGGAGCTGGAACTTTTAAACTCACTGTCACAAACCCTGACGGGTGCTATGATTCAATTACGGTAGTAGTTACAGAGCCGGATTCTATATCAGTATCAGCAGTATTGGTACACCCGAGCAGTTGGGGAGCTAACGATGGGATGATTGATATAACCGTTACAGGAGGGAATGGAGCTTTTAGTTATTTATGGAGTAATTCGGTTACTTCAGAAGATATTAGTGGTGTTGGTGCGGGAGTGTATTGTGTCACCATTACTGATGTTGCAGGATGTCAGAAGGTTTGGTGTGATACTTTAAAAGACCCTTCGGGATTAGCAGAAGAAATATCTGTTAGCATCACTATCAGTCCGAATCCTGCCGGCGATCTTCTCTTTATCGACTGGGGCGAAACCCTGAGGAATACCACCATTGTCAGCGTTTTTGATATACGAGGTGTTGAGATTGTCAGAGAAAATATAAATGTAGGAGCCGGCGTCAGCAAGCTTGATATCTCTTCCTTAGAAAGCGGGATATATATAGTGGTATTAAAACATCTGGATTTTTTCGGTACGACAAAGCTTGTTAAAAAGTAAGAAAAACCATGGTATGACAGTGAGTTGCTAAGAACAACCCGGAGAGGTATTGTTGAGTTACAAGCCGAAATAGGCCTCACCATGAT
>JAVVFR010000209.1:0-3893 GCA_032250595.1 Bacteroidales bacterium
AAGTAAATATTGATTACAGCCCGTTTGAAAAGGCAATGCAGGGTTTATATGAGTTTTCTTATATCAATGAATCGATTGCAGGCATATCACATAAGGGCAGAATTAAGCAGCTTTCTGATCAATATGCTATGCGGATTATGCGTAAGGCAGATGCTGTGCTTACTTTGGAGTATAACCAACAGGTAGAGGAGTTTTTGAACTTTTATACCCATGCCGAAAATCGAAAAAGTGTAGAAATAATGCTTGGGCTGGCAGATATTTATTTTCCGGTGTTTGACAGGGTGTTAGATGACCAGGGATTACCCTCCGATTTGAAATATTTTGCTGTTGCACTCTCAGCTTTAAATCCTAAGGCTGTTTCTTCTTTTGGTGCCACCGGGGTGTGGCAAATTATGTATACCAACGGGAAGCTTTATAAGCTTAAGATCGACTCATATGTTGATGAACGGAGAGATACTGAAAAAGCTATTTATGCTGCTGTAGCCTATCTCAAAGACCTTTATGATGTTTATTTTGACTGGGAGCTGTCCCTTGTCGCATACTCCTGTGGACCGTCGAGTGTTAATAAAGCTATTCGCAGAGCCGGAGGATCTAAAAAATTTATCGATATATATCCATTTCTCCCCCCGGAAGCGCGTAACTACCTGCCTGCTTTTACAGCAATATATATCCTCTTTAATGCTTACGAAGATGTTGGATTGGTCCCATACAAAATTCAAATACCCCCTTTTACCGAATCGGTGACCGTAGAACAAAAATTGCACCTCGAACAAGTAGCTCATGTCCTTAATATTCCCATCGACAGACTCCGTGAAATGAACCTTCAATATAAATATGATATAATACCTGCCGTGGCTATGAGCTATACTCTTAAGCTGCCTCCTGGATCTGCTGAAAAATTTATAATACTTAAAGACTCTATCTATGCTTATAACGACAGCCTCTATTTTGCACCAAAATATACCTTTGTTGTTGAAGATGAAGTACCTGTAAGAAATAATGTTTCTGGCTCAGGAAACTCCACCACTACTGAAACTAATAATCAGAGTGATTATTCTACAGCAAATAATGCAAAACTCCTCTATACTATTAAGTCGGGAGATAACCTTGGTTATATCTCCGGTTGGTACGATGTGTCAGTTGCTGAAATAAAGCGATGGAATAACCTGCGCAGCGATATGATAAAGGTTGGACAGAAGCTGGTGATTTATGTGCCAAAGCACAGAGTGTCGGTTTATGAGAATATTGATAAGCTTAGTTTCGACCAAAAACAAAGAAAAGCAGGGGTTGATACCACAACAAAATCATCCGCCTCTTCATCCAAAACCGGTAGCACAACACAAGGAACCTCCTATACATGGTATACCGTGAAATCCGGTGACAGCCCTTATACCATTGCAAAAAAATATGATGGTGTGACAGCTGATGATATTATCAAGATAAACAACATTGACAATCCAAGAAATATTAAAGTGGGGCAGCGATTGAAAATCCCCAAAAAATAGTTGTATATGACATTAAAAAGGGTGACACTCTTTGTTTTGGCTGTGATTTTATGTTTTGGTCTTATTTCATTGGTTTTTCCAAAAGATGGGATAAAGGTGGGGGAATTTACTTTTCATTTCCCTTCGCTGCAAGAGATATTTTCCTTTTCAACGGAAGAGGAGGTTGACATTTCCCGGCTGGAAAGAATTGCCGATTCTCTGGCAAATCTTACGATAGTGGCTGACACCAATATTATTAATCCCGATACAATTATTATTGAAGAGTTAACCACTAGAAAACTTGATTTTAAGGATGATAAACGTTCTGTGTTACACTCGTTTTTTAACAGTATCAATTCGCTTGCTTCTACTCCTGGTAAGGTGAGGCTTATGCATTACGGTGACAGCCAAATAGAAGGAGACAGGATCACCTACTATCTGCGGAGAAAATTCCAGACACAATTTGGAGGTGTTGGGCCCGGTATCGTGCCGGTGGTAGAGGCATACAACTCCAATGCTGTTAAAAGAGAGTTTGCCGGTAACTGGAGAAGATATACCGTATTCGGGAAAAGAAATCCTGTTGTCAAACACAACAGCTATGGTGCTTTAGCAAGTTTTAGCAGATATGCTCCTGTTCAGAATGATAGTATTATCAACGATAGTGTCATTTATGAAGCATCAGTGACTTTTATTCCTACTGCATATCCTTTTAACCGATGTAATATTTTTGCCGGCAATACCCTCAAAACGGTGTATATTGAAATAATCAACGGAGAAAATCTGGTAAAACAGGACTCTATCTTGCCCGGCACCGGATTATCAGTTATTAATGTCTCTCTGGAGGCGATGAGCGAGCCTGTTACTATTCATTTTCGTGGGAAAGACAGCCCTGATATCTATGGCGTTGATCTGACTGGTACGACAGGGGTGCAGGTGGACAATATCCCCATGAGGGGTAGCTCCGGAACAATATTTACCAAAATGAATGGGGCACTGTTAACACAGATGTACGACAAGCTGAATGTGAAGCTTTTGATTCTTCAATTTGGCGGTAATGTGGTGCCTTATATTGATTCTGAAAAAGCATGCTCAAACTATGGGAATATGTTTTATGCACAATTGTCATACCTGAAAAAGAGGTATCCTGAAGTCTCCATTATTGTGATAGGGCCATCAGATATGTCGATGAAGGATAAAGAGAGGTATGTGACCTATCCACTGTTGCCTATAGTGAGAGATGTGCTCAAAGAGGCTACTTTTAAAGCAGGAGGAGCATATTGGGATATGTTTGAAGCGATGGGCGGGGAGAATTCAATGCCGGTGTGGGTTGCTGCAAATCCTCCTTTAGCTGCCAAAGACTATATACACTTTTCTCCAAGAGGCGCCAGACTCATCGCTGAAATGTTTTATGATGCATTAATTCACGAATATAAAATCTATCAAAAATCAAGGAAAAATTAGTTGTGAAGGTGATACGATTGAAGTGGTTTTTAGTTTATGTATTGATTGCTACCAATGCAGCGGCACTTATTGGACAAAATGCTGCACCCTCCTGTGAAAATAATCTGCTGCATTATGTTAATTATGATACCAATGAGCTGGTTTTTCCTAATGGGGAACCCTTGCTCAACAGGTTCTTTCGTAAACTCGATACTATTGTATTTCGGGGAGAAGGACAAGTAAAAATACTCCATTTTGGAGGATCCCATATCCAGGCTGATATCTATACCCATCAGACAAGAAAGAAAATGCAGAATATCACATTCGGTATGAATAGTGGAAGAGGGCTGATATTCCCTGTGAAGATGGCTAAGAGTAATAACCCGGGGAATTTTAAAGTAACCTATAACGGGACATGGGAGCGTTGTTTGAATACCGATCGACACAGAAACTGTAATCTCGGGGCTACTGGCATGATGGTTAGAACAGCAGACAGCTGCGCTCTGTTTTCTATCGCTATCGATACAACCGGGGATAACCACTATCCGACCAATAAAATCAAAATATTTCATAACACCTGGAATAGTAATTGTGAAGTGGAACTCATACCTGAAAACCCTTATCAAATAAAGAGTGTCGAGAAATTTCCTGAAAAAGGATATACAGAAATTCTTTTAAATCAATATATTGAAACTTTCAGATTCAAAGTATATCGAACCGATACATTGCCACAATGGTTTGAACTCTATGGTATTGAACTCCTCTCCGACGATCCCGGTATTGTTTACAGTGCTGTGGGTGTTAATGGAGCAACAATCCCTGCTTTCCTGAGATGTAATTTATTGGAACAGCATGTTGGTATTGTTGATCCTGATCTGATCATTATCTCTTTGGGTACCAATGATGGGTATTCACGGAAATTTAATAAGTCATATTTTAAGGAGAGATACCTTGAGCTTATCCGGGTGG
>JAVVFR010000210.1:0-3850 GCA_032250595.1 Bacteroidales bacterium
CCACAGTTAGTGGTGAAGGGAAAACTTTTTGTTCAATCTCTTTGGCTTCTATTTATGCTCTGTCAGGTAATAAAACAGTGCTGCTCTCTTCCGATCTTAGAAAACCAAAAGTGTTTAATATTTTTGAAATTGAGAATGCAAAAATTGGGCTCTCATCTTACCTTATTGGCAAAAATACTATTGACGATATTATTTTTAAATCAGAATCTGAGACCCTTGACATCATACCTTCCGGCTCCGTTCCGCCTAATCCAACCGAACTGCTCGAACGTCCTGCCATGAAAACACTTATGGATGAATTACATAAGCGTTACGACTATATTATTATCGACACTTCTCCTGTTGGTCTCGTAGCTGACGCATTGAATATTATGAAACTTGTTGATACTACGCTATTTATTATCCGGCAAAACTATTCAAATAAGAGCTCAGTGGTAATGCTCAATGATATTGTAACTATGACTAAGCAGGAGAATATCGGTATCGTTATTAATGATGTAAATGTTGAAAAAAGAGGATATGGATATGGTTACGGAAAATACTCCTACGGGTATGGTTACGGGTATGGGTATGGCACTTATTATAGTGATGAGAAAAATAAAAATAGAAAAAAATCAATTTTTAGGAGAATCTTTGGATAATCTTCTATAAAAAAGTTACTATATGAAAGAGATTAGAATGGTTGACCTGAAAGGTCAGTATGAAGTGATAAAGGGAGAAGTAGATGCTGCCATAGAGGATGTTATCAGCAGTACTGCATTTATCAATGGTCCTGCAGTAAATTCTTTCAGCAGGAACCTGGCACAATACCTTGATGTAAAACATGTGATTCCCTGTGCGAATGGTACCGATGCGTTACAGGTTTCAATGATGGCATTGGGTCTGCAGCCGGGCGATGAAGTGATCACTACCTCTTTTACTTTTATTGCCACCGTTGAGGTAATCGCATTACTCAGGCTAACGCCAGTGCTGGTGGATGTAGAGCATAACACTTTTAATATCGACCCTGCGGCTATCCGTCGTGCCATCACGCCAAAGACCAAAGCCATCGTACCGGTACATCTTTTCGGTCAGTGTGCCAACATGGATGAGATCATGGCAATTGCCCGGGAGCACGATCTTAAGGTCATTGAAGATGCCTGCCAGTCGATAGGATCGATTTATACTTTCGACGACGGCACGGTGAAACACTCCGGCACCATAGGGGATGTAGGATGTACCTCCTTCTTTCCTTCCAAGAACCTGGGAGCATATGGCGATGGAGGGGCTATTTTTACCAACGACGATAAACTTGCTGAACAGCTGCGCGTGATAGTGAATCATGGTATGACCGTCAGATACTATCACGACTATGTGGGCGTCAATTCCCGACTTGATGCTATACAAGCTGCTGTCCTCGACGTAAAACTGAAGTACCTCGACCTGTACGCCGAAAAACGCAGAGCAGCAGCCGATTACTACGACCAGGCGTTTGCCGGCAATAAGCATCTTGTAACACCATACCGATACCCGAGATCAACACATGTTTTTCATCAATACACCCTGACCACACAAGGCATCGATCGTGATGAGCTGCATAAGTACCTCCTCAGTAAAAATTTACCCAACGCTATCTACTACCCTGTGCCAATGCATATGCAGAAAGCCTATCTTGACCCGCGTTACAAAGAAGGGGACTTCCCTATAACCGAAGCACTGAGCCATAGTGTCCTCTCCCTGCCCATGCATACCGAACTCGAAGAAGAGCAACTACACTATATCACTACCACTATTCTATACTTTGTAAACAGATAACACCATGGAAAGACCATTTTTTGCTCATGAGACAGCGGTGATCGACGAAGGGAGTGAGATAGGTACCAACACTAAAATATGGCACTTCTCACATATCATGAAAGGATGCCGGATAGGTGCCGGATGCAACATAGGCCAGAATGTAGTGGTCTCTCCCGGGGTGGTGCTTGGCAACAATGTAAAGGTGCAAAACAACGTCTCCATATATACAGGTGTGATATGCGAAGATGATGTCTTCCTGGGTCCGTCGATGGTATTCACCAATATCATTAACCCTCGCAGTGCCATAATCAGGCGCGATCAATATGATACGACGACAGTACGCCGTGGAGCCTCTATCGGAGCCAACGCTACTATCATTTGTGGCCACGAGATTGGTTCCTACGCATTTATCGGTGCCGGAGCAGTAGTCACTAAAGCGGTACCTCCCTATGCACTGATCGTAGGTAACCCCGGCCGTCAAAAAGGATGGATGAGCGAATATGGGCATAGGCTGCATTTCGACAAGAGAGGTGTCGCCGTATGCCCCGAAAGCAACGATCGGTACAAGCTGGAAAACAATTGTGTCACCAAAATCAATGAAACACCATGACAATAGTAACCAACAGCGTAAAGTTTGCCGTGATAGGCTGTGGCCATATCGGAAAACGCCATGCTGAGATGATCGTCAGAAACGAAGAAGCAGCACTGGTAGCGCTCTGTGATATCAAACCCAAAGAACAACTGGGTATCGAACAATATGATGTACCCTTCTTCAGTTCTATTAAGGCATTGCTGGAATCAGGCATTGCTATCGATATCGTAACGATATGCACCCCCAACGGTGTCCACGCCAGCCAGGCTATCATGGCACTGGAACATGGGCATCATATAGTTTGCGAGAAACCCATTGCCCTCACCAAAGCCGATGCAGAAAATATCATCTTTAAATCGCTGCAGGTATCCAAACACGTATTCACCGTGATGCAGAACCGCTATAGCCCACCATCGTTATGGATCAAAGAGGTGATCGACAAAAATCTGATGGGCGATATCTTCATGGTGCAACTCAACTGTTACTGGAACCGCGACAAACGCTACTATACAAAAGATACCTGGAAAGGCGACGCCACTCTTGATGGAGGCACGCTGTTCACACAGTTCTCACACTTTATCGATATCATGTACTGGCTCTTTGGCGATATCACCAATATACAAGGGAAGTTCAACGACTTCACCCATCATGACCTAACCGATTTTGAAGACTCCGGATTTGTCTCTTTCAACTTTATGAATGGTGGTATGGGATGTTTGAATTACTCCACGGCGGTATGGGATACCAACCTCGAGAGCAGCATCACTATCATAGGCGAGAAAGGCAGTGTAAAGATCGGTGGACAGTATATGAATGAGGTGGAGTACTGTCATATCAAAGACTACACCATGCCCAAGCTGCCGCCATCGGGTCCGGCCAACGACTACGGTACCTACAAAGGGTCAGCAGCCAACCACCACTTCGTGATCAACAACGTAGTGGATACCGTTAAAGGAAAAACAAGGATCACTACCAACGCGCTTGAAGGACTTAAAGTGGTGGAGATCATTGAACGTATCTATGCCCTGAGAAATCATATAAACAACAACCAGACATAACTTTTTTTAAAGAATCATTAACTATTGTAACAAGAAATCAGAAAAAATCATGAGTATATATCAATCACTGATAACCCGTAACACCAAAATCTCTGTTATTGGATTAGGTTATGTAGGATTACCCATCGCGTTGGAGTTTGCAAAAAAGATCGATGTGGTCGGTTTCGACATCAGGACCGACCGTATTGAGAAGATGAAACAACACATTGACCCGAGTGAGGAGTTACAGCCGGAGGATTTTGAAGGCTGCAGTATCACCTTCACGAACGATATCGCCGATGTCAAATCAGCTACTTTTCACATCATCGCGGTACCGACGCCTATTGACGACAGCAATATGCCCGACCTTACACCCTTGATAAGGGCAACAGAGAGCATAGCGGGTATTTTGAAGGGTGGCGATTATGTGGTGTATGAATCCACC
>JAVVFR010000211.1:0-3849 GCA_032250595.1 Bacteroidales bacterium
AAATTGAGAAAATACTACATTGTGTTCGGTTGATTTTCTTATCTTTACTTTTCTAAAATAATCTTGATTATGAGTGATTACAGGATATTAAATGAGGAGGAGAAGGAATATCCACCCCCTAAACCCAACCCTTTTAAGCAGTTTGTAGTACTTGTTTTGTCGATTTTTGTTGCCGTTGTGCTCATATATCTTTTTTTTAAATTCCTTTGGATACTCATAGTGGGTGCGGTGGCGTTGGCTTTGGTAGGTTTTATTGTGAGGCTCGACAGGTAATTATTCATCTCAGTATAGCAGCCATTTCTGTAAAACGTATGTTTTTTGTTACTTTTGTGCCGAAATGAACCCGATATTATGTCAACAAAACCATCAATACCAAAAGGGACACGGGATTTTTTACCTGACGAGCTGGTAAAAAGAGACCATGTCTTTAATACCATTGCTTCGGTGTACGGGCGTTTTGGTTTCCAAAAAATTGAAACACCGACAATTGAAAATCTAAATACACTGTTGGGCAAATACGGTGATGAAGGGGATAAGCTCCTCTTTCGCATCCTCAATTCCGGTGATTTTTTAAGCAAAGTACCGCAGGATGTTATCGATACTAAGAATAGTTCTTTATTTTCGGCTGCTATTGCTGAAAAAGGATTACGGTATGATCTGACGGTACCTTTCGCACGCTTTGTTGTGCAGCATCGTAATGAGTTGATTTTTCCTTTTCGCAGGTATCAGATTCAACCTGTCTGGAGAGCCGATAAACCTCAGAAAGGGAGATACAGAGAGTTTTTTCAGTGTGATGCCGATATCATTGGCAGTGATTCTCTGTTGAATGAACTGGAGCTTATTCAGATTATGGATCATGTATTTTCTGCTTTGGGAGTTCCGGTGACGATACGGTTTAATAACAGGAAAATCCTTGCAGGAATAGCTGATATCATAGGTGCCGGAAAACAGTTTACCGCTCTTACTGTGATTATCGACAAAATGGATAAGATTGGTATTACGGGAGTAATTGATGAACTTAAAATCAGTGGTTTTTCTGATGAGGGTATTGAAACAGTGAAAGCGATATTATTAATTGAGGGCGACAACGCTGAGAAGGTTGATTTTCTGGCAGGCATGATACAAAATACCAATACCGGTGCTAAAGGGATTGAGGAGGTAAAGCAATTACTGAAATACCTAGAGTCGTTCAAGGCAAAGAATAAGGTCATTCTTGATGCTACACTGGCCCGGGGATTGAATTATTATACAGGAGCTATTTTTGAAGTGACAGCGAATGATGTGAAAATGGGTAGCCTCTGTGGGGGTGGCCGTTACGATGATCTTACCGGTATCTTTGGATGGGAGGGAGTATCCGGTGTGGGTATATCATTTGGTGCCGACAGAATTGTTGATGTTATGGAGCAGATGCAATGTTTCGATCTGCGAAATGCCAACACCACAAGAGTGCTCTTTGTTAATTTTGGGGGTGACGAGGAACAATACGCGCTGAAAGCACTAATGCAGATCCGTTATGCCGGAATAGTCGCTGAGATATATCCCGATCCGGTGAAGATGAAAAAACAGATGAGTTATGCCAACGAAAGGAAGATCCCTTTCGTAGTGATAGCAGGCAGCAAAGAAAGGGAAAACAGTGTTTTTACCCTCAAAGATATGGTAAAGGGTACACAAGAAGAGATATCTTTAGAAGAACTGATATCAAAACTTTAAAGGAGTAATCCGGAGTTAATCGTTAAACCTGAATCACTACTTGCACGATTCTTTTTTATACTCCGGAGCTCCTTTTTTATTATGATTTTATGAATAAAGAGCAACAAAGTCCAAAAGGATGGATAGAAGTCTTAAGGGCTTTTCAGGGAATGGTTAGTGCGTTCGATCGTCGTACCATACACGATATATTGGTGGTGAGTGTGTCGGCACTGGTGCTTATCATTATCCACTATTACGCTATTGACCCCGGTGCTGTGAAGCTTATCCGTGAAATGCAGCATATAGGCCTTGATAATATTGCAGGATGGCTGGAATTTAAGGTATATTATCACCCACAGCAACAGCTATGGCGGTTAGGGTATTGGGTGTTGATATTGGTATTGGCCTATTTCTTTATTCCTTTACTGGTGATCAAGTCACTCTTTAAGTCAACCATAAGGGCGTACGGCTTCTTGTTGCCTGCATCATGGAAGAGCATCCGTATCTATTTGATTATGTTGGTATTGATGGTGCCATTGGTATGGGTATTCAGTCAAACAAGATCATTTCAACTACGATATCCTTTTTATCATTTGACAGTGGGAGAGGCGCTATGGCCATACTTCTGGATATGGCAGGGGTTATATTTACTGCAGTTTTTGGCTTTGGAATTTTTCTTCCGGGGGTTTATGGTTCATGGATTGAAACGGCGTTTTGGGAACTTCTCGGTACTGATAATGATCATCCCTTATTGTATGATACATTTCGGAAAGCCGATGCCGGAGGCATTTGCTGCTGTCTTTGCAGGGTTGATACTGGGCTTTTTGAGTCTTAAGACCAATTCAGTATTGCCGGGAGTGTTGCTCCATTATGGAGTAGCACTAACGATGGACTTAATGGCGCTCTATTATGCCGGGTATTTTTAATAGTTTGAAATTCGACAAGGGAGCAGGTTATAAAAAAAAATACTACTTTTGCATGTTATCAAAATATTGTTAAAAAAAATTTCAAAATACGATGCAAAAGTTAATGTTACTGGGTGATGAGGCGATAGCACAGGCCAGTATTGATGCCGGTATATCGGGTATCTTTGCCTATCCCGGAACCCCCTCAACGGAGATCACAGAATATGTGCAGGCTTCAAAAGAGGCTGCTGCCAAAGGGATCAGGTCGAACTGGTCGGCCAACGAAAAGACGGCTATGGAAGCCTCAATCGGTATGTCATATGCCGGAAAGAGGAGTATGGTATGCATGAAGCATGTAGGACTTAATGTGGCTGCCGATGCTTTTATCAATTCTGCTATCACAGGTGCCAACGGTGGTATGATTATCGTAGCTGCCGACGATCCTTCCATGCACTCTTCACAGAACGAACAAGACTCCCGGTTTTATGGCGATTTTGCTATGATCCCTGTCCTCGAGCCGTCAAACCAACAGGAAGCTTATGATATGGTGCATTATGGCTTCGGCCTGTCGGAGAAGTATAAAATCCCGGTGATGCTGCGGATAACTACCCGGCTGGCTCATTCTCGTTCTGCCGTTCAACAAAAACCACAAAGGCCGCAAAATGAAATCAAACTTCCTGAAAACCTCCGACAATATGTTTTACTGCCTGCTATCGCAAGAAAACAGTATAAAACTTTACTGGTGAACCAGAAAGCCTTTGAGGAAGAAGCCTTACTTTCCGGTAACAATACATTTATTGATGGGGAGGATAAATCCTTGGGAGTGATTGCCTGCGGATTGGCTTACAACTACCTGATGGAGCATTATCCCGATAGAAAAGTGCCTTTCCCTGTCTTAAAAGTATCGCAATATCCTGTGCCTGTTGACATGATAAAAAAACTGTACGACGATTGCTCTTCATTGCTTATCCTTGAAGATGGTTACCCATTTCTGGAGCGCCTCATAAGAGGGTATCTCAATATTGGCAAGCCTATAAAAGGACGGCTGGATGGCACTGTATCACGTGATGGAGAACTTGACCCTAATGTTGTTGCCTTGGCATTAGGCCTTTCGAATGAGCATGGAGCCAATATTCCCGGCATTATCGCAGGGAGGCCCCCAAGTATGTGCAAAGGATGTCCGCATATCGATTCTTATAACGCTATGAATGAAGCCCTTGAAAAATGGGCTAAAGGGAGGGTCTTCTCAGATATT
>JAVVFR010000212.1:0-3849 GCA_032250595.1 Bacteroidales bacterium
CCGTTACCGTTTCTATGATTGTTCGCTTGGCAACTTTCTCAACACTCACTTTTAGTGTATTATCTTTCCCTATGACACCTTTTTTACGCATAATGACTAAACCCAGCAAAACAACCACTGCCAGTATAACAATGATATAAATAGTTCTTTTCTTCATCCGAAATGTTATTTATTAAATGACTCTTTTTTCTATAACTGATGATTCAAAACACTTGAAATCAATCTATTAATAATAATATATATAATTTAATACCTTACACATATATTTCCAAATAAAATAGTAATAGTATCATTTTCAACAAATATTTAAAGCTTCATCGGATTACCCAGATAGAAATCCAACACTTTCACTTTAAAGACAAATTCATACTTAGCACTGATAAGGTCTGCTTCAGCGGCAGCCAATTTATTCTTTGCATCGTTATATTCAAACGAAGTGATCATTCCCACATCAAACTTCTCATTAGCGTATTCAAAAGACTCTTGCAGTGCCTCAACACTGCCTTGTGTAGCTTCATATCTCTTCAGTGCAGCTCTGGCATCAGCATATGCTTGTTGTATCTCTTTCTGCAACTGCTGTTTAGTGATCTCCAGATCAAGTGCAGCCTGCTCCATCGCAATTTTTGTACGCTGGATGTTTGAATGATTTTGCAGCCCGTTGAACAGCGGCACTGACAGATAGAGCGCAACAGACTGGTTAAAGTTATCATCGATCTGGCTACCAAAGGGTTTTATTTTTTCATTATATTCCACAACAGGTTCATATACTATTTCTCCGGTGCCGGTAACCAACATTGTTGGCTGATATCCTGTTATTGTATAATCGTAGAATTCTTTTCTTGCCCCACTGTAACCGGTACCTATCGACGCACTTAAATGCAAACTTGGCGAAGCCTTTCCACGGGAAATTTTCAAACCTGTTTGAGCACTCTCCACCCCTATATAAGCAGCAGCAACCTCCGGTTGTTTATCGAGTGCAACGTTAAATATCGACGTAGCATCCAGTGTCAAAGCATCAGAATCGATTGGCAATTCAATAATTGGCTTTACGATAGTAAAATCTATATCTTCCGATAAGTTCATCAGTTGAGTAAGGGTTAAATAGGCAATATCAAGTGAGTTTTCTGCATTGATCACAGCAAGCTCTTCATTTGCTAACTGCGCTTCCACAGCAAGCAGTTCCCCTTTTGCCAATGCACCGGCAGAAACCAACTGTCGTGTACGATCAACCTGCTGTATAGAGAGGTCACGCTGTTGGCTGGCTATAGCATACTGCTCATAACTGAACAAAACCTGTAAGTAAGCTGTAGCTACATTCAACATAATGTCGTTTTTTGCCTTATCCGCTTCCAGCCTTTTCGACATCAGATTGTATTGATGTTGTTTGACCGTATTTAATAATGCAAACCCATTGAATACAGTAAACCCGGATTGCACATAGAAATTATTCGTTTGCACTCGCGAAGAAGCAAACTCGTTGGTATACATATCTACAGTCTGTCCCCAGTTGTAACCATGGGTCGCATTTGCTGTCAATGTTGGCAACATTACGGCTTTCGACTGCTTCAAATCCAATGCCTCCATATCAATGGTCAACTGCTGCATCTTAATTGAATTATTATGCTCAATAGCATAGTCGATACACGCTGTAAGATCCCATAACCTCTGCTGTCCGTATAAAACTGATGAAAAGCTTAACAACATAAACGACATTATAAAAAATTTAAATAACCGTTTCATGCTAATAGATTAATAATTATTATTTTGAATAAAAGTACGCATTATATAAGAAGTAAAGCACAAATATAGTGAGTTTATGATTGTCGTAAGAAATAATATGATGATTAACGATTCTCTTTTTTTTTATACTTTTAACCTGAATTTAAAACTACTTATAATGAAGCGGATTTTCTTTCTTTCAATTATACCTGTTCTGTTTTTTATCTTACCTATGAAGATTAAAGCACAACAAAGCATGAAGAGTGACACCATTGATATTTTACACTACGGCTTGCATCTTGATTTAAAACACCTCTCAAAAAAATCATTACAGGGAGAAGCAGTAATAACAGCTGTGCCAAAAATATTTCCGGTAACAAGTTTTTCTTTGGACTTATTGATGCTACAGGTAGATACTAATATCATTGACGGGCAGGCAGCACTTTACAGTTATAATGATACAGTCATCCATATTCAACCCGCTACCCCTTTAACAGACACTTTCACATTAATTATTGGTTATCAAGGCACACCGGTAGTAGAATCTTATAATTGGGGAGGCTTTCATTTTTTAAACGACAGTTCACTGGCCTATAACCTGGGAGTAGCTTTCGAGGCATATCCCCACAATTACGGCAGAGTGTGGTATCCATGTATCGATGATTTTATCGACAGGGCTACTTACGATTTTTTCGTCAAGGTAAAACCCACTAATATGGCTGTTTGTGGAGGCATATTACAATCGGTCTCCCTGCAGCCCGATGGTTTTGAAATTTATCACTGGCAACTGGAGCAACCCATTCCCAGTTATCTCGTTTCTGTAGCTGTAGCTGATTTCGCGCACCTCTCAAACCAATATATCACCAATGGCGACACGATACCTATTGATATTTACGTACGACATGCCGACTCGTCAAATGCCATCACTGCCTTCAGCAACCTCCCTTTTATGCTGGAGACATTTGATGACCGTTTCGGCCCGTACCGTTGGCCACGTGTTGGTTATACAGGCACCATAAAAGGAGCTATGGAACATGCTATGAATATCGCATTCCCACGTAACCTGATACAAAACAACCACAATTATGACTGGCTGGTTGCTCATGAACTCAGCCATCATTGGTTTGGCAACCTTATTACCTGCTCCTCTGCTGAAGATATGTGGATCAACGAAGGATGGGCAAGGTATTGTGAAGCAATTTTTACAGAAAGTATCAACGGAGGGGAAGCCTACAAAAGCAGAATTATGAATCTGCAAAAAGATGTCATTGTAAATGCGCATACCGGTGTTGGTGATGGCCTCTTATTACCATTATATCCTGTTCCACAAACACACACTTACGGCACTACCGTATATGACAAAGGAGGCATCGTTGTCCATACCCTACGAGGATACCTGGGAGATTCTGTCTTCTTCAGTGCTATAAAAAACCTGTTAGACTCCTTTGCTTTTCAACCTCTCTCCTCTTACCAGATGCGCGACTTCCTGTCGGCGGAGACCGGGATTAATATGACAGACTTTTTCGAAGGGTGGGTCTTTGAGCCGGGGTTTCCTCACTTCTCCATCGACTCGGTAAATGTATTACCCAATGGCAACAACTTCGATATCACCGTTTTTGTCAGACAAAAACTCCGTCACCGGGCTCTCTTTACCAATACAAATATTGTTGAGATTGGCTTTGTTAAACCCGACTTTTCTATTGCTATTGAACGCATGAACTTCTCAGGACAAACAGGGGTGCATACCTTTACACTGAACTTCAACCCTGCAACAGTATTGCTAGACCCTGAAGAACGCCTGTCTGATGCCATCACTGCAGAAACAAAAATCTTAAAAAACACCGGCTTAGTCAATTACCCCTCAGCACTCTTTAAAGCTGATATCAAACAACTCGCCGATTCTGTCTTGCTTAGGGCAGAGCATAACTGGGTGTCACCCGACCAGTTGTCACAACCGCTGGCAGGCCTTTCGTTCAGCACACAACGATACTGGAAAATCAGTGGCGTTGGGCACAGTGGAAATATTATTGATGGACAATTCTATTACAGCAATAAACCAGAATACGACAATGATATTTTTAACAGCATTTATGACTCTCTGGTGATCTATTACAGAAAATGCCCGGAAGA